>URIY01000022.1 GCA_900547995.1 uncultured Mycoplasmatota bacterium | reverse complement strand
TGTTTTTAAATACATATACTGACATTGATTTAAAATTAGTATCACTTACTGTTACTCTTACTGTTTTATTTTCATTGTATGTTCCACCCGCTAAACTATAGCTTACTGTTGGTGGTGTTGTATCTATTTTTGTTTCTGTATATGTTGCTGCTTGGCTTACATTTACTTTATCATTATATCTCGCATATATTATTGATGGATTTATTGACGTAGATTCTTGATCAATAGTTATATTTGTTGAATTAGTATATGGAAGCCATTTATCATCACTTATTTTTCCACCTGGATATACTACTTGATATTCTAATATTTGTTCAGCTACTGAATTCCAATTTAGTGTTATTGATCCATTATTTGCAACCACTACTAAATTTTGTGGTGTTGTTGTTGGTGTTCCTTTCACAATTGACGATGACGAACTCAATTCATCATTTACATACGCATATACTCTATAGGAATATTCAACTCCATTAATTACATCTGTATCCTTATATGACGTTTCTGTTGGATATCCTATTGATGTCCATGTTGTTCCAATCAATTTTTGTACTCTATATTTTGTCGCTCCATCAATAGGATTCCAACTCACTGTATTTGAATTATTACCTGAAGTTACCTTTACATTTTGAGGGGTCAATGAGGCTGTTGGCGTTCCTTTTACAATCGACGATGACGCACTCAATTCATCATTTACATAGGCATATACTCTATAGGAGTATTCAACTCCATTGCTTACATCTGTATCCTTATATGATGTTTCTGTTGGATATCCTATTGATGTCCATGTTGTTCCAATCAATTTTTGTACTCTATATTTTGTCGCTCCATTGATAGAATCCCAGCTTATTGTATTTGAACCATTTCCTGATATTATTTTTACGTTTTGAGGCATTGGTGTTACTAATGGAGTTGCCTTTACAATTTGAGATATTTCACTCCATTTATCATTTACATATGCTAAAACCCTATAGGAATATTCCGTGCCATTTATTACATCAGTATCTGTATAAGTTGTTTCTGTTGGATATTCTATCGATGTCCATGTTGTTCCAATTAATTTTTGTACTCTATATTTAATTTGAATTTCGTTCGTTCCACTTATTGTATATGTTTTACTTGTTTTCCATTCTGTTGATGATGGAGCTATTGTTATTGTTCCAAAATCTCCTGTTACATTATTTCCAGCTTTCGATGTACTAAGTCCTGCATTATTTGTCGTTGTTACTTTATAATAATATGTTGCATTATTTGTCAAATTACTAATTATACATTTATTATTACTTATTGTTTCTTTGCTTCCGTAGCTTGTACTTGTTCCATATTCACAACTTGTACTCTTTATTCCTGACTCTCCATCACTTGCTGTTATTGGTACTACTATACTCTTTGTCGTTGTAGTGGCACTTCCAAGTGTTAATACTGGAGCCGTTGTATCTATCTTTGTTTCTGTATATGTTGTTTCATCACTTGTATTTACTCCATCATTTAATCTTGCATAGATATATGTTGGGGTGGTTGGCGTTGATGTCCAGTTTACTGTTATGGCACTACTATAATTTGTCCAACCTTGTTTTACGGTTGTTCCTGATACCACTTTATATTGTAATGTTGAGCCTGTTGTTGTTCCACTTATTGTATATGTTTTGCTTGTTTCCCATTCTGTTGAGGATGGAGCTATTGTTATTGTTCCAAAATCTCCTGTTACATTATTTCCAGCTTTCGATGTACTAAGTCCTGCATTATTTGTCGTTGTTACTTTATAATAATATGTTGCATTATTTGTCAAATTACTAATTATACATTTATTATTACTTATTGTTTCTTTGCTTCCGTAGCTTGTACTTGTTCCATATTCACAACTTGTACTCTTTATTCCTGATTCATCATCTTTATTTACTGTTATTGGTACTACTATACTCTTTGTCGTTGTTGTTGATGTTCCAAGTGTTAGTGTTGGAGCAGTTGCATCTATCTTTGTTTCTGTATATGTTTTTTCATCACTTGTATTTACTCCATCATTAAACCTTGCATAGATATATGTTGGTGTCGTTGGTGTTGATGTCCAGTTTACTGTTATGGCACTACTATAATTTGTCCAATCTTGTTTTACTGTTATTCCTGATACTACCTTGTATTGCAATGTTGCTCCTGTTGTCGCACCACTTATTGTATATGTTTTACTTGTTTTCCATTCTGTTGATGATGGAGTGATTGTTATTTTTCCAAAATCTAATAAACTTGCATCTATTTCTTTTTCATCCATTCCTATGCTTTCATCAAAGTTTTCACTGCCATATGTTCCATTATATACTCTTACTTTTATTTTATGATTTTTTTCTATCAAAGGTCCGAATGTATATTCATAGTTTATACTTGTTGATGCAATAATATCAGTCCATCTTCCATCAATAGCGAATTGATATCCACTTATTCCACTTTTACCTGGTATTGTTTCAACATCTACCTTAATATTTTTTGTTGTTGATGTAGTTGTAACATTTTTTATTCTTATTTTTTCATCATCTAGAACTATGTCATTACAGTTTCCTTTATATATAAGAGGATTTTTATTATAAATAGACTTTGCTGCACAATACTTCCCGTTGGTAAGTAAAAATTCTACACTACCACCTTTATAAATTTTTACATATCCATTTCCCATTGCGCCTTCTGCACCTAAATTCAATTTTTTTATATCTGGAGAACTTTGGCTGGAACATAAAACATTATTACAATCAAATGTAATATCATCAAACTTAGAAAAAATCGCTGAATTTGATATATAATAATTATCACTAATCTTGTTTACATTCATTGCACTTTTAGCAAAAGATGCTTTACGTGTTCTCTCTATAATGGCAGTTACAGCTGGAACAGTAATTAATGATACTACTGCTATTACAACTATCGTTGCCAATAACTCCACTAAAGTAAAACCATAGGCCCTCATCTTAATAATATTTTTTTTCATTATAATCCCTCCTGAGATACTGCTAATACCTTTGCTTATTATTTCAATATCAATAAGCTTTACGTCATTTAAGTTCATTTATCATTTAAGTAAAAATACAATTTAAATTCAACTCTTTAACTATTCTCTCTACATTATATCGTGTTAAAATTTTTTTGGCAATATAAACATGAGATATTTTAAAATCTTTTGTTACAGTTCAGACTAGAAAGTATGTAAAATTACTTTTATAGTCTTTTAATTTTACTACATTTAATATTAAATTAATAGACTTTAAATAAATTCAAATTTTGTTTATAATTTATGTATAAGATATTAAATGTGGAGTGATTGCTAATGACATCAAAAGGATATATAAATGATTTTTACAAACAATTTGAAGAATTAAATAAGAAATTGGATAAGGCTAATAATACTATTTTTAATATGTCATTTACAATTGCTGAATTAAACGAAAATAATAAATTATTAACTAAAAAGCTAGATGAAACTAGTAAGAAGGAACCAAGAACTATTATTAGAAATAGAGAAACTTAAAAACAACAACAATAAAGATAGTTCAAATTCTTCCAAACCATCAAGTACAAATGGATATAAAAAAGTAATTACCAATAACAGAAATAAATCTAATAAAAAGCAGGGTGCCAGTCTAACCATAAGGGTAAAACTTTAACAAATGAACAAATAGAAGAAATGATTAAAAGCAAAGAAATAGATGAAGTTATAACTGTTGAGGAAAATAAAACTGAAGAAAATAAAAATTTAGCCCCAATAATAAGATATGAATATGATATTAAAATTAAAAGAATAGTAACAAAGCATATTATTTATCCAATTAAAAAGCAAAGTGTTGTTAAATATCCTGTAATTTATGGAAATAATATTAAAATATATAATTGCATATTAGGTCAAAAATATATGTCATTAGATGGTATTCAAAAATTTATTTATGATACAACTAACAATAATCTTTTAACTTCAAAAGGTTCTTTTTATTCGTGGAATAAAGAAATATATAATTTACTATTAAATACAAAATATCAATATATACAAAAAGAATTAATGAATGCACTAGTATTAAATGTAGATGAAAGTCCAATTAAGATTAACGGTGAACAATATTATTTACACAACATTTCGGATGGAAAACATACTCTTCAATATGTAACTAAACACAGGAGTCAAGATGATATAGATGAATTTGGATTCTTAAAACAATATAAAGGAATAATTGTACATGACCATTATAAGATGTACTATAATTATGGAGCCGATAATGCAGAATGTAATGTTCATGTTCTAAGATATTTAAATGCTGTATCTGAATTTACTAATCATACATGGGCAAAAAAATTACATGATTTATTATTAAGTATGAAACAAGTAAAAGAAGAATATATTAAAAATGGTAAAGAACGTTTAGAAAATGAAAAGTATGAAACTTTAAAATTTAATTATTTAGAGATACTATTTGAGGCAAAAGAAGAAAGAAAAAAAGACTTATCTATTAACTCATATAAAACAGAGGAAATTAATTTAATTAATAGATTAATTAAATATTGTGAAAACCATCTTTTGTTTCTAAAAAAGTTCTTTGTGCCATTTTCAAATAATAGAGCCGAATCAGATTTAAGAGGAGTTAAAGTAAAACAAAAAACAGGCAAATTTAGAAGTATTGAGGGAGCAAATATATATGCAGTTATTAAAAGTTGCATATCAACATATACAAAGAATAATATTAATTTATATCAAGCACTAAAATCAATATTTACTAGTGAACCTATATTAATATAAAACAGATAGGAATTTTATATTCTACCTGCTTTTTCTAGTTATCTAGTCTGAACTGTAACACATTTCATAATCATAGAAACAATAAAATATTGTCAAATCATCTTAAAAATAATATAATACTTTTAGAAAGGTATATCACTTAGAAAGGATCAAGTATACCTAGCGCCAGGGTCAATAATGGCCGACGAGGATAGTAGTTATCGAAAATTCGGCGGATGCTACTACGGTTTTAGTGTAGTCGTAAGATATATTTATAAAAAGTAAAATCAAAATTATAACAAAGAAATATATCACACACCTATTTATAAGGAGGATATATTATGTGTGGAATTGTCGGTTATATCGGCAAGGATAAATGTCAAAAAGTCTTAATAAATGGCTTAAAAGAACTAGAATACAGAGGTTATGATTCAGCAGGATTAGCCTATGTATTTAATGATGAATTAATTATTACAAAGAAAAAGGGAAAAATAATTGAGTTAGAAAAAGTATTAGAAAAACATTCTTCTAACTTAGGAATTGGACATACAAGATGGGCAACTCATGGTATACCAAGTGAAATTAATAGTCACCCTCATAAGAGTGGTAAAATAACTATTGTTCATAATGGAATTATTGAAAACTATGCTAGTATAAAAGAAGAATTAATTAAAGAAGGAGTTACTTTTAAATCCGAAACAGATACAGAAGTAGCAGCTGCCTTACTTAATAATCTATATTCAAAAACTAATAATATGTTAGAGACAATGAAATTATTTGAGAAAAAAGTACGTGGTGCATATGCATTAGGTATTATAAATGATGATGATTTTAATACTTTATATGCTATTAAAAAAGCAAGTCCACTAATAGTTGGAATTGGTAATAATGAAAACTTTATTGCATCAGATGTACCTGCTATACTTAAATATGCCAATAAATATACTACATTAAATGATGGTGATATGGCCATAATAAAAACTAATAGTATTAATTATTATGATATAAATGGTAAACGTATAGATAAGAAAATAAAAACGTTTGAAAAGGAATTAGGCGACTCTGATAAACATGGATATGAACATTTTATGTTAAAAGAAATTCATGAACAACCAGAGGTTATTAAAAATACTATTAGTCCTTTTTTAGAAGATGGTATTCATTCTTTATTAGATAAAATGGCTGATTTTTCTAAATATAATAAAATTATTATTGTTGCATGTGGTAGTGCTATGCACGCAGGACTCATTGGTAAAAATGAAATTGAAGAACTTGCTAACATACCAGTTGAAGTTGAAATCGCTAGTGAATTTAGATATAAAAAATTGTTTATTGATGAAAACTCTTTAGTAATTGCTATATCACAATCTGGTGAAACAGCGGATACTCTTGCGGCTGTTAAAATTGCTAAAGAAATGAAAGCAACTACCTTGGGTATAATTAACCGTGTTGATAGTACTATTGCACGAAATACCGATTATGTTTTCTATACAAAAGCAGGTATTGAAAAAGCTGTTGCTACTACTAAAGCCTACTCTGCTCAAATTGCTATTTTATCTTTGATTGCACTAAATATTGCTATCAGAAATAAATTAATTAATGATATAGAAACGAATAACATAATAGAAAGTATTAAGACACTACCTACTAAAATTGAAAGCTTATTAACAGATGAAAAGATAAAAGAAATAAAAAATATTGCTAACAAATTATATCAAAAAGAGGATATGTATTTTATAGGTAGAAATGTTGACTATGCTCTATGTATGGAAGGTGCTTTAAAATTAAAAGAAATATCATATATTCATAGTGAAGCATATGCAGCAGGAGAACTTAAACATGGAACTATTTCCTTAATTGAGGAAGGAACACCAGTTATTTCTGTTATTACTGATGAAAAGATTGCTGAAAAAACAGTAAGTAATATTAAAGAAGTAAAATCAAGAGGTGCAAATACTATCTTAGTTACAAATGAAGAAAATAATAATAATTATGATTGCATTGATAATAAAATTATAATTCCTACAACTCATAAATTATTTGAACCTATTTTAGCAGTTATTCCTTTACAAATACTTGCATACGAAGTAGCAAAATTAAGAGGTTGTGATATAGATCAACCTAAAAATTTAGCCAAATCAGTTACTGTAGAATAAAAGACATCAAACGATGTCTTTTATTTTATTCTATTCTCCTAATTTATATGCCGCAGTAAAACCAATACCTAAAAGAATTAATCCTATTAATAATTGTGGTATTGAAAAAACTAAGCCTTCTGCACCTGTAAATATTGTTATAATTGACGCCATAATAAAGCCCATAACTCCAAAATAAGTTTTTACTTCATACTTTTTAAATAGGAATTCAAGTAATTTTGAAATAGCAACTATACCAACTAATACGCCTATTCCAAAAGGTACTAGAATCATAATGTTTTGCCATATATTATTAAACTTAGTTAAAGCACCTATCGTATCAACTATTGGTTTATAATAACCTAAAAGCATTAAAACAAATGAACCACTTACACCAGGAATTATCATTGTAGCTGCTGCTACTACACCTACTAAAAATAACATAATATAATTAATAATATTCATATTTTCAAAACTTACAACATTTTCACCCTTTAAAACAGATAAAGCAATTACAAAGCCAAACGACAATAAAAAAATAATTATATTAAAAACATTTTTGTAATGACCTTTTATTCTTTTATTTAATAATGGTATACCACCAAGTATTAAACCGATAAAGAATAATATTGTAGCAAGTGTATATTTATCAAGACAGAAACTAATTACTCTACTAAGTAAAAGAATTGATAAAACTGCACCTATTCCTATTGGTATAATAAATTTAATATTTTCTTTTAAATTTTTAAAGAAATGACTAATTGCTCCAATTAATTTTTCATATATACCAAGTGTAATAGCAAGTGTTCCACCACTTACTCCCGGTATTATATTTGCAACTCCTATTAAAAAACCTTTTATAACTAATGTTAATTTTTCTTTCATGTATTCTTTCCTCTTATTCTATTATATTAAAATTTTTTATATCATTAATTTTCTTTAATGTTTTTTGTTCTCTTTCATTATCAAGATTAATACTTATATTTTCATCATAATTATTAATATTCCTTCTTAATACTTCAATTAAGAATTTACAATCTTTTTGTTTCAATCTATTAAGAACATCAATTATATCACCATTTTCAATCAATCGAAGATTTTTAGCTAAATATTCTTTTTTAACAATTTTTTTATTACTTTGCATTTGCTTTTTACCAATCATATAGTAATTAGCAAGTAATTCAGACATTAGGTCTTTATAATTATCTATATCCGTTTCAAATAAAATTTCTAAAGTTGAAATAATTGTATATATGGCTGCATCTTTAGCGGGAATTGTTGTATCATTATAATCATATGTTTCAACTTGTTCATCATAAATAATTTTTAAAGTATTCATATCATATTTTTGACAGTAGTATAAATAATCTAACACACTACATGGTGATAATTTAAATAAAGTATCTAAATTATTCTTATTATTTAAATAACATTGTCTTTTTTCAAAATAGTCATAACATTCAAATTCATTCATATAACTTAAAATACTAATAATTATAGCTGGTTCTTCTTCAATTATTGCTATTAATTCATCTTGATTTAATAAACTCTCATATAAATTAATAAATAATTCGTCTTCATCTTTTGATTTATCTAAAATACTATATTCTTTTATGATTTTGTAATGTTCACCTGCTATTAAACCAATAATATTTTTATACAATTTATTGTTATTTTGACGCAACATATAAAAATAATATAGAATTGCTTTATCACTTTGCACAGATGTCTGACTATTATCCAAAATATATTCTATATCCTTAATAACTCTCATTCTTAATTGTTCAATTATATCACCAAACCTAATTGTCATAAAACCACCCTACATATATCATATCAAACAATATCATTTAGTCAAGAAAAAAACACTTATTACTAAATGTTTTCTTCTCTAATAGCCTCTAATATATTTTCTTTCTTTATTTTTCTTGCAGAATATCTCATTGTTATAAAAACAATAATAAAGACTGCTAAAACAGAAATTATAATTGGTTTTATTGGAAGTTTAAATTCCATATTTACTATACCTAATATATTTTTATATATTAAATAACTAACAGCAATAGACACTGGTATAGAATAAAGTAATGATTTAAGTCCAAAGAAAATACTCTCAAATGATAATATTTTATTAAATCCTCTTGGTGATAAACCAACACTACGAAGCATTGCAAATTCTTTTCTCCTTAAATTAATACTTGTATTTATTGTATTAAAGACACTTGTTACCCCAATTAAAGTAACTAAACTAATAAAACCATATAGTAATATTTTAATAACTAAAATAAGATTCCTCATTAGTTTTAACTGCTCATCAACATTAATATAATTTAAACTAGTTCCACTTTTTGATTCTTTCTTTAATGCATCCTCTAAATCTTTTGATTTAGCATTCATAAGCATGGTTATAGTACTATAAGTATCTTCTTCATCATAATAAGTAATATCCGTAAAATTACTTTCTATTTTTTTAAATAGTTCTTGTGATACTACAACAGCAAAACTACCACTTTGTGTAAAACAATCAATACCAAATGGTATTTCATTTAAAACCACTATATTATCAAGATTATAATCACAATTTTCTATCGTATAATCACAAAGTTTTAAATCTAAGTTATTGGTATTAAATATTTTACCTTGATATTTTTTTCTTGAATTATTTGTATATTTAACTAAAGAATAATTATTAACAACAAATACTGTTCCATCTTTTTTATTATATTTTTTTAGTAAATTATTATAATCAACATTAGATATAGAAATAAATGTAGCAACTAACTTATCATTATCTTTTTCATATTCAGTATTTTTTATATAATTCTTATCAAGAGCATTTTTGTTTATTTTAACAGGATAATAAAGACTTCTTAAAGAAATAATACTTTCTTTAACACCATCATAATTACGATAAGCATTTAGTTTCTTAATTCCATCTTCATAACTATTACTAGTATAATCAATAATATATTTATAATCTGGATAATCTGTATAACTAGTAACTCCTTCAAAAACATATTTTAATACTGAAGAAAAAGATATAAATAAAACTATACTTATAAATAAAGATACAATTGTTATACGATACTTTTTCTTATTTCTCTTAATATTTTTTAAAGCAAGTTCACCTTCCATACCAAATATTTTTCTAACTAATTTATTGGTTTTAACTTTTTTACCTTTTATTTTTATATCATCATTTTGCTTTATGGCCCTAATTGGTGATACACGGCTTGCTCTTCTTGCTGGTATGAATGCTGATAAAATAATCGTTATAATCATAAATATTACAGGAATAATAATGAAAAGAGGATATGTACATAATTCAAGTGGTATGTTAATAGCATTCTTTAATAGATTATTAACAATTAATATAACCGTTCCAATCCCAATATAAGCACTAATGATACCTAAAATAATACCAATTGTACCTACTATTAATGCTTCAAAGAAAACAGTATGTCTTAATTGTTTTCTAGTTGTTCCAATGCTTGCAAAAAGACCAAATTGTTTTTTTCTCTCCATTACCGAAATAGCAAAAGAATTATAAATAACCATAATACATCCAATTGAAATTAAAGATAATATAATAGCAAGCACTCCAGAAATACTACCAATAATATTTTCATATCTACTTTCTCCATACATAGAAATAAGATAATCGTTATAAGTTACATCTCCATCTATAGAATCTAAAACTCCACTACCAGAAACATCTAAGCCAAGTTCTTTGGTAAGTTTATCACCTTTTTTATATGCATTTTTAAAACTTTTAAAATTTACAAAAGCAACAACACTCGTATCTAAACTAGGTGTATCTAATGTATAAACTTGATAACCACTATAATATGCATATTGGGCTTCTGTTACATACCTTTCATTAATACCTACAACAGTATATTCTTTTTTAGTAGTCTCGATATTTACCTCTTCTTCTGTATAATATGTAGGATAATCTCCTATATTTAAAGTTAATTTATCTCCTACCTTTATTTTATGTTCACTATTACCTATTAGTGTCTCAGATACAACAACTTCATTATTATTACGAGGTAATCTACCTTCCAATAAAGTAAGTTCATTTAAGAAATTTTTATCTACTCCCACTATATCAATATATGGTTTAAATTCATTAGCAACTTTATCTAATTTATGATAACCAATATGATAGTAATAATAATAATCTTTTACATCATTATCACTTTCTATTATTTTTAATTTAGATGATGGCACATTATACATAACAGTATACCTACCATCATTTTTAATACTTGATTTTATCATGCTATCACGAACCGTCGAACATAAAAGACCTATACCTACCATAAGAGCCGTTGATAAACATATTCCTATGATAGTTGTAATTGTTCTTTTTTTATTTAATGTTAAATGCTTTATAGTAAGCTTATTTAATATTTTCATCTTTTTTCATCACTCACTATTTTTCCATCTTTTATTGTTATAATACGGTCAGCATTTAAAGCAAGTCCTTGATCATGAGTAATCATAATTATTGTTTGTTTATATTTTTTATTGGAAAGTCTAAGTAAATCAACTATCTCCTTAGAATTTTTACTATCAAGATTTCCTGTTGGCTCATCTGCAAGTAATATAGACGGTCTATTCATAAGTGCTCTACCAATACTTACTCTCTGTTGTTCTCCTCCTGATAATTCATTAGGTAAATGATTTACTCTTTTAGATAATCCAAGTGTATCAACAAGTTCATTTAAATATACATCATCAACCTTTTTACCATCAAGTAAAATAGGTAATGTAATATTTTCTTTTACATTTAAAATAGGTATTAAATTATAAAATTGATATATTAAACCAACTTGTCTTCTTCTAAAAATAGCAAGATTATTTTCATTTAATTTAAAGACATCTTCTCCATCTACATAAACCTTTCCACTTGTAGGTCTATCAACACCACCAATAATATGAAGTAAAGTACTTTTACCACTACCACTACTTCCAACTATGGCAACAAATTCCCCCTTTTCAACCGTAAAAGAAATATTATCAACAGCCTTAACCATTGTATCTCCTTTACCATATTGTTTTACTAAATTCTCTACTTTTAAAATCTCCATAAATCTTTTCCTTTCACTCTTACATTATACATCTTTAACCTTTAATTTTTGATGACTATTTTGTCACATTAAATTACAATTTCGTCATATTATGTTTTTATATATTTTAATTATAAAAGTAGTTCCTACACTTGGTGTACTTAAAACATTAATTTCCCCACCTGATAAATCAATTATCTTCTTTGCCATATTAAGACCAATTCCTATGCTTTCTTTTTGATTATCACCTTTATAAAACCTTTCAAATATATGAGGTAAATCTTGTTTAGAAATACCCGTTCCATTATCTGAAATAATAATACTAGAATACATTGAATTATCACTAGCTTCTACTTTTATTGTCCCAAAAGCATTTGTATGTTCATGAGCATTTTTAAGTATATTTATTATAGCCTCACTAAACCAATTAAAATCAATATCTATTTCAAAATTATCTATTTGCTTAACAACATTTTGATTTTTTAATTCTATTGGTATTAAAAGAGGATTTAAACAGTTATCAATTAATTTTGCTACCTCAACTTTTTCTTTCTTTAATTTAACAAAACCATTATCCAATCTAGATAACTTTAAAAGTGAAGTAACAAGCCATTCAATTCTTTCTAATTGAGATTCATTTTTATTTAAAAACTCTATTTTTTCTTTTTTACTTAACTTATCACTTTTAAGTAAATCATTAATTACATACATACTTGTAAGAGGTGTTTTAATTTGATGGGAGATATCAGATAAAATCATTTCCAAATTATTTTTTTCATTTATAGCCATATCCGTTTGCTCTTTTAATTTTACTGTTATTTTATAAATATCATTTTTTAAAATACTTAATCTTCCTTCTTCATAACTTCTAATATCAAGACTATAGTTTCCATTTAAAACACTATTCATATAATTACTTATTTCATTTATTTTTCTATCTTGTGACTTTTTATATAAAATAATTAATAACATGAAAAGTATATAACAAATAAAGGTACTAGATACAGAATAAATAATTAAATTTCTTTTTAAATTATGATTATATATTTGATTATTTATATTTAGTGTTATATTATCATTTAAATAGTCCTTACCAATATCAATATTTTGATTATGAAGATATCCCAATATTAATTTATCTTTATCATTATTACTATTTATTATATTACCTATAACTAGGTATTTATCATTAGTTTCTTTTTTATTATAATTATCATAAATATTTAAAGAGATAATGATATTAGTAGTCATAATAATTACAAAGGCCATGATACTTAGTATTATATATTTCTTATTTTGTTTCATAGCTACCCACCTTATATCCTACACCTCTTATAGTTAAAATAATTTTAGGATTATTAGGATTGTCTTCTATCTTATCACGAATTCTTTTAATATAAACAGTAAGTGTATTATCATACACATATTCTTCATTTACATCCCATATATCAGCAAGTAATTTTTCACGAGAAAAAATAGTATCTGGATTAAGAGCAAGTATTAATAAAATTTTATATTCAAGTGATGTAAGAAGTGTATCAATACCATTTTTAAATACTTTAGCTTGATTTAAATCAATAACAATATTTCCTATATTTATAATATTACTATTACTTTTATTCCTTCTTAAAACATTTTTAATTCTCGATAGTAATTCCCTTGTTTTAAATGGTTTAGTAATATAGTCATCTGCTCCCATATCTAATCCTCTGACAATAGATACCTCTAAATCGTTTGCTGTTAAAAAGATAATAGGAACATCTTTTACCTTCTTTATTTCTTTAAATAAATCAAAACCATTTATATTAGGTAAATTAATATCTAAAAGAACAATACTTGTATCTTTAATAATTTCTAATATCTCATTCTTTTGATAAGTAGTAATTACTTTAAATCCTTCTTGTTCCAAATAATATTTAAGACCTAAACATATTGTTTCATCATCTTCAATAATTAGTATTTTATCCATAATTTTCACCTATAAATATTATATATTAAATATAAAATTTAGAAAACAATTGTGACAAAATTGAAAGAAAAAAAGAATAACTTTTAATAATTATTCCTTATTTTGATAATCTATCAAATAATTCAATTGATCTTACAGGATCAGCAACTACTTTATTATATAGTCTTCCATGTTTTTTAAGTTCTTTTATAATTTGAAGATCAGTTTTAGATAAATGAGCAACATACTCATTATCCTTATCACTTACACCATCAATATTTACGGTAACTTCTCTTCCTAAAAGTTCATCTGGTGTTAAACCAAGAATGGCCATTAAATCAACAAAATTTTGAATTGTTGGTGTTCTTGTACCTTTTTCATATCCACATATTGAAACTTTTGATACACCAAGCCTCTTACCTAATTCATCTTGAGAAAGACCAAGTGCTATTCTTTTTTCTTTAATTTTACTACCTATTATCATACTATCCTCCGTTATCCATTTGTTAATGGTATTATATCAAGGAGTTTGTTAAAATTTTCACTTTTAACTAAATAGTAACTAATTTAAAATATATATACCAATATTTAGATAAAGAGCAATTAATAGCCATATTAAATATGGTATTTGAAGTAATCCTGATAACTTATTTTTTTGATAAAAATTAACGAGCATCGTAATTACTAGGACAATAAGTAAAATTATCCATATAATGCCAAGTAAATAGTTTCTAAATCCAAAGAAAATAAGAGTCCATGTAGAATTTATTATTAATTGAAAAAGATATATTTTAAGTGATGATTTTTGATCAGTATTTGATGACTTAAGTACTAAATAAAAAGATATAGACATTAATATATATAGTATTGTCCATACTATAGGAAATGCAATACTTGGTGGGCTAAATTTAGGTTTTATAATTTCTTTATATATATTCATATCAACAAAAGGTGCAAAAAAACTACCAATAATAAATGTAAATATAATGATTAAGATAAGCTTTTTAAAATCTATTTTCATTTAATCACCTATTAATTAATATGCGATTATCACAAAAATTTAAACAAAAAAACGAAATTAATCGTTTTTCTTACTGTTTTCAAAAGTCCAATTTACTATTTCATCCATATCAACACCATTTTCTTTTATATACTCTTTATGTTCAATTAATTTACCCTTACACCATTCCATTAAACTAGATGATGTATTTCCAAGTTCAGGTAAATATTTAAGAGCTGATAATACTAAATGATATCTATCTAACTTATTTTGAACACGCATATCAAATGGTGTTGTTATAGTCCCTTCCTCTTGATATCCATGAACGTGTAAATTTTTATTATGTCTATTATACGCAATTTGATGAATTAAAGATGGATAGCCATGGAAAGCAAAAATAATTGGTTTATCTTTAGTGAAAAGGCCATCATATTCTTCATCTGTTAATCCATGTGGATGATGCGAATTTGACTCTAATTTCATTAAATCAACAACATTAACAACTCTAATTTTTAAATTAGGAAAATTATTTCTCAAAATATTTGTTGCGGCAAGTATTTCAATTGTAGGTGTATCTCCACATGATGCCATAACTAAATCAGGTTCAAGACCATCATCATTACTTGCCCATTTCCAAATACCAATACCTTTAGTGCAATGAATAACAGCATCTTCCATTGAAAGCCATTGTTGTCTTGGGTGTTTACTAGCAACAATTACATTAATATAATTTTTAGTATTTAAACAATGATTCATACAAGATAATAAACAGTTAGCATCTGGTGGCAAATACATACGAACAATATCAGCCTTTTTTGTTACTAAATGATTTAGGAAACCAGGATCCTGATGCGTATAACCGTTATGATCTTGTTGCCATATATGAGATGTCAAAATAAAGTTGAGTGAAGCAATAGGTCTTCTCCATGATAATTCTTTAGTAACTTTTAACCATTTAGCATGCTGACTTACCATAGAATCAAGTAACCTTGCAAATGCTTCATAACTATGAATAAAACCATGCCTTCCTGTTAACAAATAGCCTTCTAGCCATCCTTCACAAACATGCTCAGATAAAAAACTATCCATAACTCTACCGTCATTAGCTAAGAATTCATCATTTTGAAATTTAGCTGCCATAAACTGTCTATTGGTAACTTCAAAAACAGGTGACAATCTATTAGATAATGCTTCATCTGGTCCAAAAATACGGAAGTTACGAGATTGTTCATTTAATTTTACAACATCTCTTATGTAACTACCAAGAACTTTCATATCCTGCGCTTCTATTTCACCTGGAATAGTTACATCTACTGCATATTTTTTAAAATCAGGTAAAATCAAAGATTTAAGTAAAGTCCCACCATTGGCGTGCAAATTAGATCCCATTCGCTTTTCGCCAGTTGGACACATATCACGAAGTTCCTTTATAAGGGTACCATTTTCATCAAATAATTCCTCTGGATGATAACTCTTAAGCCATGACTCTAAAATACCAAGGTTATTTATATGTTCATCACCATCTATAACAATTGGAATTTGATGAGCTCTAAATGTTCCTTCAATTTGTTTATCATCAACCATCTTAGGTCCTGTCCAACCTTTAGGTGTTCTTAAAATAATCATTGGCCATATTGTTCTAGCCTCTAAATTTTCAAGTCTTGCCTTTTCCTGTATTTTTTTTATTTTTTCAATACAGTAATCCATAGCCTCAGCCATTTTTTCATGAAGAACCATATCATCATCACCGGATACAATAACAGCCTCATATCCATATCCATACATAAGTGATACAAGTTCTTTTTCACTTATACGTGCTAAAATAGTTGGATTAGATATTTTATATCCGTTTAAATGAAGAATTGGTAAAACAGCACCATCGGTTTTAGGATTTAAAAATTTATTAGAATGCCATGATGTAGCAAGTGGACCTGTTTCAGCCTCTCCATCACCCACTACACAAGCAGCAATCAAATCAGGATTATCAAATACAGCACCAAAAGCATGTGCTAAACTATATCCTAACTCTCCACCTTCGTTAATAGAACCTGGTGTTTCAGGCGCAACGTGAGATGATATTCCACCTGGGAAACTAAATTGTTTAAATAATTTCTTTAACCCATTTTCATCTTGTGTAATATTAGGATATATATCTGTATATGATCCTTCTAAATATACATTTGACACAATAGCATTACCACCATGCCCTGGTCCTGATATATAAATCATATCTAAATCATATTTTTTAATAACTCTATTTAAATGTGTATAAATAAAGTTTTGGCCAGGGACTGTCCCCCAGTGTCCTACTAATTTCTTCTTTATATCTTTAAGTTCTAACGGTCTTCTTAAAAGAGGATTATCTAAAAGATATAATTGTCCTACTGATAAATAATTACATGCTCTAAAGTAAGCATTTAACTTTCTTAATTCATCATTTTCTAATTTCACACTATCACCCTATTTTCTCTTATTCTTATACCATTATAAGATAATTTTATCTCTTTAGCAAGTAATTTTAGAAAATAAAAATGGGCTATAAAAGTCCATTTATATATTTTTTACATAGTGACTATTAGATAATTCATTAAGCATTGCTTCATAATCACCATAAATATTTATTTTATTTGGTATTTTATACTCGTTTATAATACTTTTATACATAGTAAGTAATCTAATTTTATCTGAAGGTGATGCTTGCATCTTTTTTAAATCATCATTATCAGAAACAAGTATTTGTGTTGGAATAATTACTTCCTGATTTTCAAAGAATTGCTTTGGAGTAATTGGAGCAAATAAAGTACTAACAATATAACCATTGTCTTCTTCTTCATCCTTTTTTCAGCTTTTTTTATCCCCATCATAAAATATGGACATACTGCTTCATTACTAGGTACAAAAAAGTTTTTTTGACTACTATAGTCATATTTACCATCACCTGGGTTATAATTAATTGCCCCAAAATTAAACTGTTCAAAATCGCTTAATTTATTAAAAATTTCACTTTTTATACCCGACTTATAATAGTTTATGGCTTTCTCTCTATGAGATAAATCATTATCATATCTAGCAACTTGTTCAGCATGTTCAAGTATTAATTGTAAAAGATCATAACTAGATAAATTTTGTGCACCAGTGCCAAGTACACTTAAACGATAATTGCTAAAATATTCTCCTCTTAAGTTATTAAAATCAATACCTAACATATGACATAAATTCTTTTCAAGAATTTGAAATTTTATTTCTTCTCCATTGCTAAAAATAATATTATATTCTTTATCCTTATACTTTTTATTAAATTGATTAAAACACGCCTTCAATTCATTAAGTACTTTAATACTATATTCATATCCTGGCATTGGTATTCTACTTGCCCAAGAATCAACATATTGTAACTCTTTAGATGTAATCATCTAACATTCCCCCATTCATTTATGCGTTATAATAACATTTATTTTATAGAATTTCAAGTTCTATTTTTATTTTTTAATCTTTTATAAGAAAAAAAGATTAAAAAAATAATCTCTTACAAATTTATACATTATACTTTTTCATAATTAGATTTACATTTGCAAAATCGATTTTAGCCGTCGAGGCATCACCTGTGATACCACATTGTACATATAGTTCTGTAGGTTCTTCAAATTTTATTAAAATAGACTCAGAGCAATCCATTCTCGTTGTTAATCCAGCTTTAAGATCAAATGATAAATCTTGTATAACAGTTCCTGTTGTATCTATCAAGTAAAAAATAGCACCATGATTTTGATCTACTCCTGATATTTGACCACATAATGTAATTTCATAAATACCTGGTTTCATTACTGAAATATTATCATTTTGTAATAATTTAAATACCTCGTCTTCATCAGGTATTTTAATTGTATCTTGAAAACTCATCACTCTAGAGTAATGTGCTTGAGCAAAACTTACAAATACTATAGCTTCATAACTAGTAGCTGATAAAGAGGCACTAGGGCCTGTTGGTCCTGTTGGCCCTATTGGACCTATCTCTCCCTGTAATCCTTGCTCGCCTTTTTCTCCTGGCTCACCCTTTTCACCTGCATATCCTCTTGGGATAATAAAATCTAAAGTATGTTCCAAACCTACTTTTGTATCAATAACCTTTGCCAAGTTACCTGCTTCAACAGTTGTCGTATTACCTATTTTAAAGACTTCGGTATCCCCTTGTGGACCTTTAAAATTTCCAATATCAGTCCAATCATTAATATTAGGATCCCATATATACAAATCACCGTCTACAATATAACTCTCACCATTATCACCAGTTGGATGATGCTTTTTCAACTCTTCTAAAGAATTATATGAACCATTTATTTCTAATCCTTTACCACTAGGCCCCATTGGACCTGTTGGTCCTATCATGGGATACACACCTGCATGTCGTAATCTATTTTGAATTTTACTATTTTCTATCGCTTGTGAGATTTTATCTTCATAATTCATATTATCACCTCAAATATTAGTCATTATAATTTATGAAGAATATATAATTATGACTGTGATAATATCTAAAATATCCTCTTTTATTAGCAACTACTACTTTATCCCATATTATATTAATATAATATGTATAAAGAAAATGCTTTATCAAATATTAGTGGTACTGTTTCAGCATTCAAAGTAACAATCAATAGTCATAACTATACATTTGAAGAACTATATACATTACCAAGCTGAGAAAACTTTATCTTTCCAAATAAAAAATAGTCCTTTACTTTATCCTAAAACAACAGTTTTAACTATCGTTGTACAAGGCTCTAGAGTAAATAGTTCTAATTAAAAATTATATGCTTCAATCTATCACGATTTAATATCTAATTCTGAGATTGTACTTAAAGATTCCTTGGTAACGATTGATAAAGATAAAAATATAACTGTTTTGTCAAATACGCCTACTTTCGTATACAATGGTGAAAATAATGGTGGTAGTATTAAAGTCACTAATATTACTTGGAAAAAACAAGAAGATATTTTATTACAAATTACTGATGCTTTAAGTATCAAGCTATAATCACATGGTCTATCGAAGAATAAAAAGAAATTAACTAGCAAAAAGCAAGTAATTTTATTTATATTAAAAGGCATTATATGTTATAATATAATGGGATTTAGGTGATAGAATGAAAAGTAAAAATATTAACTTTATATTTGGTTTATTAAATAAAAAGAAGGTGTTTCTATGTCTATTTATAGATGCCTTTTTAGATTTTATATACTACGTTATACCATACACTTTTGCATTATTTTTAACAATGCCATTTACATTAAATAAAGCGATAATCGTAGCAACAATATTTATATCATCAAAGCTTATTAGATGTTTTGTTCTATGGTTAGAAAGAAAAGTCATGGATAATTATTTATATGAATATGCTAACACTCAATATTTAGAATACTACAAACAACTTACTAAAGTTCCTGTTGAATCCTTATCAAAATATCAAACTGGTTATTTAGAAAACATAATACAAAAAATATCGGAACTAGTAAAAAAAATATTAAGTGCAGAATATATAGGAATAGTATTATCATTTGGTTTTTTCTTCTATACAACATATAACCAATCAAAAATTTTATTTTTTATTTCTTTTATATTAAGCGTTATATGCGTATTAGTAAGTATTTACATATTAAAAAAATCTAATAAAGATGTTGAAGAATTATATGATAAAGAATATGAGTATTCATCAGCATATCAAGATTTTATAAGTAATATAAGAACAGTCAAAGCATTAAATAATAATAAATATTTTGAAAAAATAATTAAATATAAAGGAAAAGAATGTTATAAAAAACAAAATAAATACGTTAGATGCTACTCTCTAGAAGAATTAATTAGAAATATTTTAATAATTATTCCGTTTGCTCTTGCAATTATTAAAGCTGTTTATGATTTATCTAATGGAATAGATACATTAGGAATAATAACCTTTTATATTTCAATTTATTTAGAAATGGGATTTATTTTTGATGAACTATCTGGAACTATCGTAAGTTTTTTTGAGCTAAAGGCATTAAGAAAAAAATGTACTCATTTATTTAAAAAATTAGATGAAAGAAAAATTATAAATTATTTTGACAAAATAACTTTAGAAAATATTAAAATAAAATATAAAGAATCTAACTTTGATATTATTGTTGATAAAATGATAATTAATAATAATGATAAAGTATCTATTACTGGTAAATCTGGGCAGGGAAAAACATCTATTATTAATTTAATATTAGGAAATATAAGTACTTATAGTGGAAATATATTTATAGATAAATCCAATCTAAAAAATGTAAGATTAGATATAGGAGTTGTAAGTCAGGAAATAGAATTGTTTAATATGACAATAAAAGATAATTTATGTTTAGATAAGAACATATCTGATAATGAAATTATTAAATATTTAAATGAACTTGATTTGAACGAACTATTAATGTTTGAAGATGGTATATATACATTGGTTGGTGAAAAGGGATTAAAACTTTCTACTGGTCAAAAAAGAAGAATAAATATCTTAAGAAGTTATTTAATGGATAAAAAAATTTATATTCTGGATGAACCAACATCTAATTTAGATAAACATACTGAGGAAATAGTTGTTAGTTTTATTTTGAAATATTTTAAAGATAAAACATTAATAATTGTTACTCATAATGAAGAGATTAACAAAATTTGCAACAAATTTTATAAATTAAATAACCATAAATTAGAATTTATAAATTCTGATGATAATCCTTAAACTATACAATAACTTTAATATGAAAAATTTGGTTAGGAGATTAATTACATGAAAAAAGAAGTACAAAGCTTAAAACATTTATTTAAATATTACAAAAAGTATAAAATGCTTTCTATATTAGTTATTATATTTAGTATAGTATATGCTCTAATATCTCTACTCTCCCCTATATATGAGGGAAAAATGCTAGGATATTTTGAAAATTTTAATAAAGATACTATAATTAAAACTGCTTTTTTCTTACTTATACTTAGAATAATAATTGAAATTATTACTAATATTTGGTCAATGATAGTTTTAAAATTAAATGGAAAAGTCAATTTTGATTTAAAAAAAGACATGCTAGAAAGCTTAACCAACTTTGAAGTTAAAAATTTTGATAATACTAATTCAGGACTTTTTATATCAAGACTAAATAAAGATACAACTGAATTATCTGAATTATTTGATTATATTACTGATGATTTATCTGGAATAATTTTAAACATCAGTTTTATTGGATATGTTCTTTATTTGAATGTTTACTTAGGATTATTTTTAATATTAAATATAATATTAGTATACATTTTAACATCAAAAAAATTATATTATTATAAAAATGCTAAAAGCGATTATAAAAATAAAGATGAAAAAGTTGTTGGTATTTATACTGATGTAATAAGAGGAATAAGAGAAATAAGAAACCTTAATTTAAAAAAGAAAGTATTATTTGATGTTAATAAAAAAACAGATGAATCAATTACTGCTGAAATAAAAAGTATACATACTAGGAGAACATGGAATAGATATATTGCCTCTTTTCAACATGTAATTGATTTCTTATTTATTCTTATATCTGTTTATTTTATAGTTAATAATTCTCTTCAGGTAAGTTCTTTTTTAATAATATTTCTTTATAAAAACAAAGTTTTAAATTTAATAAATTATATTTCCGAGATAAGGGAAAAACTTTCTGATGGGAAAGTGGCAGCTTCGAGGGTATTTGATATAATTACATATAATTCTTTTAGTAAAGAAAAATATGGTAAAAAGGATATTTCAAATTTAGATGGATATATTGAATTTAAAGACGTTAATTTTAAATATAATTCAAAAAATTTATTTTACAATTTGACTTTTAAAATTGAACCAAATAAAATGACTGCTATTGTTGGAAAAAGTGGCGAAGGAAAGTCAACTATACTAAAATTAATTAATAAAAGTTATGAAATAGATAATGGAACTATTTTAATTGATGATTTAAATATAAATGATTTATCTGAAGATACAATTAAAAACAGTATATCAATTGTTTCA
Organism: uncultured Mycoplasmatota bacterium; assembly: GCA_900547995.1. Classification (GTDB taxonomy): domain Bacteria; phylum Bacillota_I; class Bacilli_A; order RF39; family UBA660; genus UMGS1045. The sequence continues at coordinate 5,053 of URIY01000022.1, read as the reverse complement.
CAAGCACCATATATTTTTAATTTATCTATAAAAGACAATATAAAATTAGCTAATCCTGAGGCAACTGATGAAGAAATTACAAACGTATGTAAAAAAGCACAGATACATGATTTAATTATGGAAATGCCTGAAGGATATGATACTATTGTAGGTGAAAATGGTGTTATTTTAAGTGGTGGTCAAAAACAACGTATAGCCATCGCTAGAGCACTAATCAAAGAATCTAAAATAATTTTATTTGATGAAGCAACAAGTTCATTAGATAATAATAACCAAGAAAAAATAAAAGATATTATAAAAGATTTAGCAAAAACTCATACAGTTATTATAGTTGCCCATAGACTTAGTACAATAGTCGATGCAGATAATATTCTTGTTTTAAGTAATCATCAAATAATTAATAATGGAACGCATAATGAACTTATGAATAAATGTATAGAATACAAAGAACTATATGAAATAGAAGAATAAAAAGGCAATGTATATTATAAGCATTGTCTTTTTATTTTCTCATAATAAAATAATAAATAACTATTGGATTATTCAATATCTAATATTTTTACTAATAAATTTTAAATATATTTGGTCACTTTTTAATTATGATAAATTAAAGTTCTAAAAAATTGAACTATAAAGTTCGACTAAATATCTAATGAAACATTTAATTGGAATGATTTAAACTAACTTTTTGATAATTTTAGAATTTTTTGCTTTCTTAAACAATTAATCTGTTCATTTACTCTTTTTATAATTTCTCTTTGAATATCAGTTACAGTTCTATTAGTCAATAAGTAATTTATAATTATTGTAGTCTCTATTTCATATTTTTCTACAAAATCAGAGCTTACAGCGCTTAGGTCTAAAACATTAGCTAATCTATCACACAATTTTAAATTTAAAATATCTTCATTCATATTCAACATCTTGTCACATAAATAATTAGTTTTTCCCATTACCTTTTTCATTTTTTCATTGTTTGTAACACCATTAACTAAATATGCTACATATTCTCCAAATTTTTGATTGATTTCATCTATTGTGGTATCAGTATCTTCAATAGTATCATGCAAATAAGCTGCAGTAATAAATTCGTTAATTTTAGGATGATTTGAAAAATAATCTTTGATAATTTCTACAACTTTGATAGGATGAGAGATATAAGCACTTCCATTTCGTCTAACTTGTCCTTCATGTTTTTGTTTTGCAAAATCATATGCCTCTTTCATTTTATTGTATGGTGCTACCACATGATACGGTTTACTTTCATTAATTTGTATTTCTAAATCCATATCATAATTATAAATATTCCATATTTCCAAATTAGGATTACATATATATTGAAATAAAATATCTTTAATATCCTCATTTCTTTTTACATATCTTGTTATTTCCTCAGGAATATAATCACTTCGATCAACAATAATAATTAAATGTGAATGTTCATTTTTATTTCCTTGATTTAATAAATACTTTCTTCTTTCCTCTTCCATATACATTACCTCCAATATCAATATATAACAAAAATTGAATAATTTAAAATACAAATATTGTATATAGGCAATAACTTTTAGTTATGATATAATGTAAATGGTGAGAAAATGATAAATATTGATTTATATAGAATTTTTTATATTGTAGCAGTTAATCAAAATATAACGAAAGCTAGTGAAAAATTAAATATATCCCAACCAGCTATAACAAAACATATTAAAAATCTCGAAGATTCATTAGGTGTTATCTTATTTAACAGGACCAGAAAAGGTGTAGTATTAACACCTATAGGGCAAGAAATATTTTTGCAAATTAAAAATGCATTGACTATACTTGATAATGTGGAAAGCGAAATTAAAAATTACAAAGATAATAACTGTGGAACAATCAGAATTGGTATAAGTACCACTTTAGTAAGACTATTAATGGACTATATAAATGATTTTTATAAAAAATATCCTAATGTTAAAATTGAGATTAATACTGATACAACTAAAGATAATATTAGGTTATTACAAAATGGTTTACTTGATTTAGTTATTTGTAAGTTTCCAAACAATTTGGATAAAGACTTAAACTTTATTAAATTAGGTACCTCTTCATACGAATTTGTGGCTAATAAAGAATTATATAATAATATAGAACAGCCTATAAAATTGTCTAGTTTAATAAAATATCCGATATTGCTTCAAAAAGATCCTTCAAATTCTTATGCTAGTGCAAAAAAATTATTTAAAGAAAATAATTTAAAAGTTGATTCAAAATTAAATATTGGAAGCTCATCTTTACTTATTGACTTCACAAAAATAGGTTATGGAATAGGATATGTAACAAAATTATATATAGAAAAAGAATTAAAAAATGAAAGTTTATTTATCATTAAGACCATTCCTGAAACGCCTAAAATTTCATATGGTATTGTTACTTTGAAAAATAACATATTAAGTAATAGCTGTAATAAATTTATTACTTCTTTAATAAAGAATAATATGTAGAATTGACAAATAACATAATTAATTTGCCAGCGCGTTTCTAAATTAGAAAAATTGTTATATAAAAAGAAAACTCACACAAAAGTGTGAGTAATTCTCTAAACGGAGTCCTAAAGAAAGAAGCATAACAACTTTTCTATAAGTAATTATAAATTTTTGTACTAGCCGAATAATCTTCTAAAATTTTATACAAATCCATATTAATACATTTCTCAACTAGCTGATTATCATCTTGTATTATGTAATTATCAATTAAGCAATTAGAAAGGATATTTGCCAATGGGTATTGTAATAAATAATTTACAATATTATAAGGAACATCATACTTTATTATAGACTTTATTTTTTTAATATCAATATCACTTTCTACAATTATTCTTTTTTGTCTATATAAATTTTCATAATATAATTGATTTTCAATAGCTTCTAACATTTTATTTTCAAAAAAAATTCTATTATTTCTTCTAGTATAAATTAAATCTTTGTAATCTTTATTTAATAGCCAATTTTCTAATCTTTTTTCGATATAAAACGCAAAAGTTTCAGATAAAAACCAATACTCATCAGGAATAATTGGAGGCTTGCTATTTCTATCAATAAAATGAGCTAATTCATGAACTATATTAAAAAGATCGCCATCATTTCCACATAAGCTAATATTTGTTGTATTATTTTTTGTATCAGTAAAAGATTTACCAATATTTTTGTTAATGATAATTCTTCTATTTTGAATATTCTCTATAATAGTGTTGTAGTATTCCATATTATATTCTTTATAAAACTCAAGAGCCATTTCTAAAGGATTTTCTATTTCACTAGAGTAATTTTGTTTTTCAAGGGTAACACTAGCCGTATTAAAAATGTTTATTAATTGATAAATAATATCGCTTTTCAAAATTTTCTTATATGTTAATTCTGATTTCACCTGTTCTATAAATCTTTTTATTTGTTGTTCTTTCATATATCATCATCCTATTTATTTTAATATGTAATTTTCTGTGACAAATCACAAATGTGTTTATAAATTAATAATTGAATTTAACTTTATATATTTATTTTATCATAGATTTTTGCATTAGAAAACTCGGACTATAAAAGTCCGAGTTTAGTATCAATCTGGAGCAAGTGACGAGAATCGAACTCGCGTCTCAACCTTGGCAAGGTCGCATTCTACCATTGAACCACACCTGCATATAGAAAAATATCTAATATATTATATTCTATTCTATATTTTTAAAATAATTATAAATTAGATAATTTTTCTTTAACTATTTTACTAACAATTACCATGTCAGTTTTACCTTTAACTAATGGGGTTAAAGCACCCATAATCTTTCCCATATCTGAAGAAGAAGTAGGATTTACTTTACTAAATACATTATTAATTATATCAGTAACTTCTTCTTCAGTCAATTGTTCTGGTAAATATTTTTCAAGAATTTTAATTTCTTGTTCTGATTGTTCTATTAAATCATTTCTATTTCCTTTTTCAAATTCTTTAATAGAATCTTTTCGCATTTTAATTTGCTTACTAACAATTGATACTATCTCATCATCAGTAAGTTCACTTTTTTTATTTAACTCTGCCATTTGAATATCAGATTTTAACATTCTAACAACAGCCAAAGCTACCTTATCTTGAGATTTCATAGCACTTTTAATATCTTCAATTATTTTATTTTTCATGTAAGCTCCTTCTATTAACGATAATCTCTATTGTTACGACGGTTATTTCTTATTGCTTCTTTCTTAGCTTCTCTTCTTTTTACTCCAGGTTTCATATAACCTTCTTGTCTCTTACGAGCTTCTTTTAGGAGGCCATTCTTTGCATTTTTTTGTTTAAATATTTTTAAAGCACCTTCTACGTTTCCATTTTTAACTGTTACTGTAGACATAAATCAATCCCTCCCCTCTTCGACTAGGGATATTATATCACTAAAAAAAACATATTTCAACAAAAAACTGTTATATTTTCACGAAAAAGGGATTTTCATTTAGGTTTTATCCTAAACAAACCATCCCTTCTATAATATATCTTGAAAATGTGCCAATTAAAGTTCCATAACTAAAGATTACTTTGATTAAAATTTCTAATAAAGGCATAAACATTATTATAATTAATAGACATAGAATAACTTTTATTATTTTATTTTCTTTTATTTTATTTATTAAAGTGGACATATATTTTTATTTTGTACTCTTCTAATTGCTGTACCAATACTTCTACCTAAATCTAAAATAGAATTAATTCCTCTTACAAAAGCATTAATAAGCGTTCCAGAAATACTAAATCCTCCTACAATATTTAATAATTGATTCCTATTTAATTCCATATATATTACCTCCTAATTACATCTAAGTGGTCTTACGTAACCATCAATAATACCTGCAATTAGTACAAAACCTGCACCAATTAATAGGCCTATACCAAAGCCACCACCATTTACTTTTTTTAGTTCTTGATTATCTAATTCCTTCATAAATACAGTTCCTTTCTAATCTTTTCTAATATGATTTTAAATATCATTTCTTCTTTTGTTATTGGATGTTCTATTGTAAGTTCATAAGCC
>URIY01000021.1 GCA_900547995.1 uncultured Mycoplasmatota bacterium | reverse complement strand
TATATAAAAATTTATTTTAGCAATTTTATTTTTATACGATAATATAAATTATATATATAATTAAACTATATATTATATATTATGTATTATTTATCTATTTGCAACGTAATTTCATCTAATAAATCATTTAAAATTTTATTTCGATTATGTGACATATCAATACATTTTATTCCATATTTTTTACAGTCTAATATTATCTTTTTTTCAATACTCTTATAAAATGTAAAATGTTCTATTAACTTATTATCATTTCTTCTTGCTGTCCATTCTTCTTTATTATCATATTTTCGGCAATTATTTAGAACGTCATTTGGTGTTAAATTAGGACTTACAAAATAATAAACTATCATATTTTCTAAATTGAAATTATTTACTAAATCTTCTGGTAAAATAGAATCAGCATTTATAATGAAACCATAATCATTACCGCTTTTATTAATATTTTTTTGTATTAATAAATTTAAAAATTGAGGTAATTTATTTTCTGGCAAATTATCATGTATGAACCCTATAGGTATTGATGGTATTGTTTTTTGTAGTGCAGATATAATCGTATCAACTTCTATAATTTGATAATAATTAAATTTTTTTTGAATCATTTTAGAAAATGTACTTTTGCCTGTTCTACATATTCCAAGTATCATAATATTTTTCATCTGTTATTCTCCTCTAATAAAGCAACCGTTTCCGTTATTAATTCTTCTAATGTGTCATATGGTTTTTTATGATATTCTAAATTATATAACCAATCTAAATAATCCGTTCTATAAGCATTTTTGGGTCTACCATATATACATTTCTTTATTTTTAACCAATACCCAAATTCTACATTAGTGGTTAATCCTAACATATTAGGAAATTTTCTAGGAACCCAAAAAACAATTATGTTAGAATTAATATAACAATTTCTTTCCCACATCATTTGTTCTTCCTTATTTTTGAAAAATAGTTTTTCTCCATTAGATTCTGGTATATAAACAATACCATCATAATTAAGTTTTTTTAAAATTTTAATTGCATCTATTCTCCAACTTTTTGTTTTATTATTTCGGGGTGTAGGTCCACATAGTGAAATGGCTTTTTGATTTGGTAAAATTTTATCTCCATAATATTTAATTTCCATTTATACCTCCAATTTTATTAAATAAATCATCGTATATTTTGGTACTATCTAAACATTGTACAAATTTAATTTTATGTCTATGTTTTGTTAATTTAAAGTGATTATTTTTAGTTATCTTTGGGGTACTAACACTCATTACTTTAAACCATTCTTGATTAATTAAAAAAGCAACTACACTAATATCCCAAATAGGTCTTCTATTTATTTTTTTACCAAAATCATCTGAAAATATTTGACAAAAATAATTACATAATTTATTTTTATTTAAAATTCTAGCATCTAATTCATATTTAGATATCATTAAAGAATAACTTACGGGATAAGTTGGTATTATTGTAATATCACACTTCTTCTTTAAAACAAATTTTACAGCTTCAACATCCTGTCTAAAATTAAAATCATTATTTTCCATAAACAAAAAATTGGTCCCTAACCATACTATTTTAATTTTTTTAATAATGGATGGACATTTTTTTATTGCAAGAGCAATATTAGTAATACAACCTATACTTAAGATATATGTTAACTTATTTCTATTTACTATTTCTATAATTTTATCTACTGCCTCATTTAATTTTCCTTGAGCATCTTTAAAATAATTTCTGGCACCTTTATATATAATGGAATCATCCTGCTCACCACATAAACAAAATATATTTTTAGCAACCTCATAACTTTTGTCTATTGAACTATTTGGATCAAAATTTTCCTTTGTAAATGGTGCTAATGTAACAGCATTAAGTTTTATTTTATCTTTAGATTTTAATATATATGCAAGAGCAAATTGATCATCAATTTCATTATAAAGATCCGTATCTAAAATAACATCTTTCATTATTAAATTACATCCTTTCACTAACTTTATCACTTATTATCTATATTCTATCATATTTTTATATAATAAAACACCCTTGAGCTACAAGAGTGTCCTATTTAAGATAATTTTATAATACTTAATTTAGCATTTGTACTACTATTAAATGATAAACTAGTTGCACGATCTGCCTTTATTACAAGTGTTAAAACATCATCATGAACTAATTCAACGATAATTGTACCCGTTAATTGTGTAAAATAATCAGCAATTCCATCACCACTGATATCACTTCCTGGAATAAGTGTATTATTACGATTTACGCCAATAGTTAATACTGTTTCTGTTTTTGACTCAGCAGTTAGAAAATAATCAATTTTATATGTGCCAACCTCAAAAGTGTAATCGCATTTTCTGTCGTATAAAAAGCATTCATTAATGGGCCAGTAACATCTAATACAACCACAGTTTCAGTATTTGCCATTAATTCTTGTGATTTTTGAGTATATACATATCTTTCAGCATATGCACTTATACCACTACTATCACCTTTTGGTCCTGTTGAACCAGCCATATTTGGAAAAATTCCTACTTTTCTTAATTATTGTATTATTTTTTGACTTTCTATTATATGTGAAATTTTATTATTACAATTCATACTTTCACCTCATACTATTAAATTCTAATATATAATATGAATTGTTTTAATAATCAATAATTTGTTTTATCTAATTTTCTTTTATAAAAGAAAAAAGAGCAATCGCTCTTTTAAATCTCTTGAATTTTTAAGAAATTAGTAGTATGTTCTTCAGTTCTTGGAAAACCACCAGTAACAATTACTAAATCTTTATCCTTTAAATTAAGTGCTTCTTTAGCAACTTTAACAGCATTATTAATTACTTCATCAGTTGTATCATAAATTGGTAAAATAGTTGGATATACACCATAACATAATGCAAGTGATCTAGCAACTTTTTCATCTGGACAAGCTGCTAAAACAATACTTTGTGGTTTTAAATTACTAATCATTCTTGCAGTTGCTCCACTTACTGTTGCGGCAACAATAGCCTTAACATCTAATATATTAGCACTTTCAACAACGTTATGTGCAATAGCAGTTGTAATATCTTGAACATAAGCCTCATCAAATTTATATTCATAATCATAATATTTTTCAGTATTTTCACAGATATTAGCCATAAATCTTACAACTTCAACTGGGAATTTACCAACTGTTGTTTCACCTGATAACATAACAGCATCAGTACCATCAAGTACAGCATTAGCAACATCACTTACTTCTGCTCTTGTTGGTCTAGCACTTTTCTTCATTGATTCAAGCATTTCAGTTGCTACTACGCAAATTTTATCATATTCACGACATCTTTGTACAATTGTCTTTTGAGCAATTGGTAATTGTTCCATTGGAATTTCAACACCAAGATCTCCACGAGCAACCATAATACCATCACTTACTTCAACAATTGAATCTAAGTTTTCCATACCAGTTGCACTTTCAATCTTAGAAATAATCTTCATATCTTCACGATGATATTCTTTTAAAATTTCTCTTGCAGCAAGTACATCTTCCTTACAAGATACAAATGATAGTGCTAAATAATCACCTTCATGTTCACAAGCGTAAATAATATCTTCTCTATCTTGTTCACCAATAAATGGAATATCAAGATGAACACCAGGAACACTTAAACTTTTTTTATTACCAAGAACACCACCATTGATAACGATACCTGTTACACCGTCATCTTCTGTAGAAATAATTTCAATCTTCATTAATCCATTTTCAAGTAATAATGTATCACCCTTCTTTAAACAACTAAGTGCTTGTGGATGATTAACAGAAAATCTTTCTTCGTTACCAAGAACATTTTCTTTAACAATTCTAATAGTTTTACCTTCAACAAGATTAATAGAATCATTTTCAAGCATACCATTTCTAAATTCTGGTCCTTTTGTATCATAAAGAATAGCAATATGTTTACCTGTTCTATTTCTAACTTCATGAACAGAAGCAACTACTCCTTCTTTTTCTTCTTTAGTAGCATGTGAGAAATTGATACGAGCAACATTCATACCAACATTAACCATTTGTTCCATTACATCTGGATTACAACTTGATGGTCCAATACTACAAATAATTTTAGTTTTCTTCATACATATACCTCCATATCGACACTGTCAATTATAACGCAATAGTCCATAAAAATCAATGTTTTTATAACTAAAATACTATTTTTTTCATATAACAAAAAAATAGGAAAAATCATATTCCTATAACTATTAAAAATCAATTTTGCCTATTTTTGTATCTTTTTTACTTTAACATTATTTTTATCTTCTTCATCTTTATTTTTTTCATCATAATGTATAACCATATAATATTTAATACGTTCTTCATTATATTGATCAAAAATTTCATCTGTTAAATTATTTTTACCCGAATAATCATAATATACTCTTAATTGAATTTCACTAATATCTAATTTCCTAGTTTTTATTAAAGATGTTAAGGCAGCATTTTTTTCATTTAAAACAATATTTTTTAAATCATAACTTCCTAGCAATTTATCTATGTTTATATTTTCAAGTATAAAGAATTTCGCGATAAATTCAAGATTACCTGTTAATATTATAGCATTTTCTAATTTTTTGATATTGGCATCTTCTACATCTCTTGCAAATTTATATATATACTCAGCATTACCAATTGCTATTATGGTGTCTTCTAATTTGTCGATATGTGCTCCATCAACATCCTTAGCAAACTCACATATATATTCAGCATTTTGGGTTGCTATTATGGCGTCTTCTAATTTGTCTATATGTGCTCCTTCTACATTCTTAGCAAACTCACATATATATTCAGCATTTTGGGTTGCTATTATGGCATCTTCTAATTTGTTGATATGTGCTCCATCAACATCCTTAGCAAATTCATATATATATCTAGCATCACCTGTGGCTGTTATAGCATCTTCTAATTTGTCGATATCTTTTACTTTCTTTATATCTAAGGCATCATCTATTTCAAATTTATATATAGATCCGGTATAATTTATAATGAACTCTGGTACATCTCTGGCAAATTCATATATATATTCAACGTCACCTGTTGCTATTATACCATCTTCTAACTTGTCAATATGTGCTCCTTCTACATACATTGCAAATTCATATATATATTCAGCATTACCAATTGCTATTATGCCATCTTCTAATTTGTCTATACGTGCTCCCTTAACATTCTTAGCAAACTCACATATATATTCAGCATTGTTGCTTGCTATTATAGCATCTTCTAATTTGTCTATATGGGTTCCTTTTACATCTCTGGCAAATTTATATATATATTCAGCGGCACCTGTTGCTATTATACCATCTTCTAACTTGTCGATATGTGCTCCTTCTACATACATTGCAAATTCATATATATATTCAGCGTTGTTGCTTGCTATTATGCCATCTTCTAATTTGTCTATACGTGCTCCATTAACATTCTTAGCAAACTCATTTATATAGTAAGCATTTTTGGTTGCTATTATAGCGTCTTCTAATCTTTCTATATTAGCACCTTCTACATATCTAGCAAAGTAATACATGTATTCGGCATTTTTAGTTACTATTAAATCATCTTCTAACTTTTCAATATTAGCACCTTCTATATTTCTGGCACAATAAAATATATAATGAGGTATTTTTAATCTTATATTTTTTTCATCTGTTCCTGATAAATTTTTATCTAATTCCTCATCCGTTAGCATCAAATCCTCATCTCCAATTGCCTAATATAATAACATACTAAACACATGTTTGCAAATAAAAACAAAAGAAAAATAGGAAAAAATCCTATTTCTATAACTATTAAAAATCAATTTTACCTATTTTTGTATCTTTTTTACTTTAACATTATTTTTATCTTCTTCATCTTTATTTTTTTCATCATAAAACATGGATATATATCTAATATATTCTTCATTACATTTTTCTAAATCCTCTTCTGTTGAATTAGGACTATTTAAATAATCAAAATATATTCTTAATCTAATTTCATTAATATCTAATTCTTTATTTTTTATTAAATATTTTAAAGTATAATTTTTTCTTTCAAAATATAACTTATTTAAAAATGAGTTTTTGAGTTTTTCACCAATCACTTTTAAATCATATTTTTTCAATATCATATCAAATTCTATTTGATCAATATTCATATTTTCTAATTTATCAATTTCAGAAGTATCTTCAACAGTTCCTATTGATCTTACATCTCTATCTATAATTATACTTGATCCATACATAACTTGAATAAAACAACATATATATTTTGCATTTTTTGTTTCCATGATAGCATTCTCTAATTTTTTTATATTTGCATCTTTTACATCTCTAGCAAAATAATATATATACTCAGCATCACCTGTTGCTATTATAGCGTCTTCCAATTTTAAAATATTCGCTCCATCAACATTCTTTGCAAATTCATATATATATCTAGCATCACCTATGGCTATTATAGCATCTTCTAATTTGTCTATATGTGCCTCTTTGACATCTCTTGCAAATAAATATATATAATAAGCATCACCTATGGCTATTATAGCATCTTCTAATTTGCCTATATCTTTTCCTTTATTTATATATCTAGCAAATTGAAATATATAAAAAGCATCCCCCGTTGCTATTATACCATCTTCTAATTTACCTATATTTTTTCCTTTCTTTATATATCTAGCAAACTCACATATATAGTAGGCATCCCCCGTTGCTATTATTGCATCTTCTAATTTGTCTATATGTGCTCCTACTACAGTCCTTGCAAAGTCATATATATCGCTGGCATTTCTAGAATTTATAATTTTTTTCTCTTCTTCTGTTTCTTTTATTTCTTTTTCTTCTAATTGCTTAAATTCTAAAATTTTTTTATCTAATTTCTCATTTGTTAACATATAATAATTCTCCTTGTCTCCTTGATTACCTAGTATAATAACATATTAAATATATATTTTCAAATAAAAACAAAAGAAAAAATAGGAAAAAATCCTATTTATTTCTTAATTTGGAATTAGTTTTAGTTTCGACATCACTAATTATCTTATTAAAGATATTATTAATTTCTTCATCATTAAGTGTTTTTGTTGGATCACTAAATGTTAAAGAGAAAGCAATTGATTTTTCATCTGCAAGAACATTTTCACCAGTATAAATATCAAATACATCTATATTAGTTAATACCTTACCTGCTGATTTCTTAATAACTCTTTCTATTTCATCACTTTGAATATCTTTTTTTACGATAAACGCTAAGTCTTTCTTTACCTCTGGATATTTAGTAGGTTCCTTATATTTAATTGGTTTAACTTTCTTCATTAATTTTGTCATAGAAAGTTCAGCAACATAAATATCATCTTTTTTAAGTGATGGATGAACTCTACCAATAATACCAATATCTTCTTTATCAAGTGATATTTTAGCACTTATACCAGGGTGCATATTAGGAATATTATCTACATAAAAATAATATCTATTTTCAAGGCCCAAATAATCAAGAATATTTTGTACTATTCCCTTAATTACATAAAAGTCTGTTTTTATATAATTATTTTGCCATTTATTAGTAATATAATCGCCTTCCATAAGAATAGTTACTTTTATATCTTCATTATAATTTTTATCATATGTTTTACTAATTTCGTAAAGCATAATATTATTTACTTTACGAGCTTTATTATAGTCATATACATTTAAAAGTGATGGTATTAAACTTGTTCGAACAATACTCTTATCAACACTCATTGGATTTGGTAAATAGGCCTTTTCTTTATTTTCATAATTAAATAAATTACTCATTTCTGGTGATATTAATGTATAAGTTTTTGTCTCGTTCAATCCTAAACTTCTAAGGCGTTTTGATATTAATTTACGGTATTTAACATCTCCTATATATCCACCTTTACGTATATTTACATTTGGTAGTGTTGACACTAAATTTTGATAACCATAAAGACGTCCTATTTCCTCTGCTATATCATTAACATTAGGGTCAATATCAAGTCTTCTTCTAGGAACAGTAACAATAAATTTATCATTTTCTTCTTTAAACTCAAAATCTAAACGATTAAGTTCTTTAATCATATCATTATGACTAATTGTAATACCTAACATTTTATTAATATCATTTTCATGAAATTCAACTATTTTTTCATCTTTACATACATTATCATATTTCACAACACCAGATAATATTTTAGCACCTGCATATTTTTGAAGTAAATGACATGCTCTTAAAAGGGCTTTCTCAGTATATTCATAGTTTAAACCTTTACCATATCTAATAGATGCCTCACTCTTTAAATCAAGATGATTTGCTGTATAACGAATACTAACAGCATCAAAGATAGCACTTTCTATAAGAATTGTTTTAGTATTATCATCAACTTCAGTGTTTTCACCACCCATGACACCTGCTACACATACACTTTTCTTAGAATCAGTAATAACAATATCACTTGATTTTAAAAGACGTTTTTTACCATCTAAAGTTATTATTTCTTCATTATCATATGCATCCCTTACAACAATTCTTTCACCTAATTTATCTTTATCAAAAAAGTGAAGCGGTTGACCATATTCTAACATAACATAATTAGATATATCTACGACGTTATTAATTGGTTTCATTCCAACAGATAATAATCTTTTTTGAATAAAGTCAGGAGATGGTCCTATTTTAATATCTGTTACCATTTTAGATAAATAATATGGACATTTCTTTGTCTTTATATCTAACGAAAAATGTTTATCTATACTATCACTTATTTCTGTAAAATCATCATCTGGTAAAGTTACTTTTCTATTTAAAATAGCAGCAATTTCATAAGCAAAACCTATATGATAGTAACAATCATTATTACGATGTTTATGAATATCTAATTCATATAAAGTACTATCAAGTCCTAAATATATAAGTGGATCTTTACCTATTGGTGCATCATCTGGTAATTCATAAATTCCTTTATTATAATTTTCTTCATTTTTGGGTTCTAATCCAAGTTCAAATAAAGCACAAATCATACCATTTGATTCAACCCCACGTATTTTGCTTTTCTTTATTTCAAAATCACCTGGTAAAATAGCACCAGGAAGAGCCACTATAACTTTAATACCTTCTCTTACATTAGAGGCACCACATACAATTTGATAAACAGTGCTACCTACATCAACAGTACATATATGTAAATGATCACTATCAGGATGATTTATACAAGTTAATACTTTTCCAATAACTAAATTATCAATATGGTTGGTAATTACTTTTTCAATATTAATACCAGCCTTAGTTATTTTTACAGCAAGTTCTTTTAAGTCTTGATCAGAAATATCAATATAATCTTTAACCCACTCTAAATTTATCATCTTATTCACTATCCTTTCTATCAAATGTTTTTATACCTCTTAAATCATTGTTATAGAAAACACGACAATCATTAATATCATACTTTAACATAGCCATACGCTCGGCACCAAATCCAAAAGCAAAACCTGTCCATTCTTTTGGATCATATCCACCCATTTTAAGAACATTAGGATGAACGATCCCAGCACCTGCAACAGTTATCCAACCTGTATTTTTACATACATTACAACCCTTTTGATGACAATTAAAACAACTAATATCTACCTCAACAGATGGTTCTGTAAATTGATAATAACTTGGTCTAAATCTTGTTTCAATATTTTCACCAAATAATTTTTTTACAATTATATCAATTGTTCCTTTTAAATCTGATAAGCTAATATTTTTATCAACTAAAAGTCCTTCTATTTGCATAAATTGATGTGAATGTGTTGCATCATCATCATCACGTCTATATGTTTTACCTGGGCATATCATTCGAATTGGTTTCTCACCCTTATTTGCTAACATAGTTCTTACTTGAACAGGTGATGTTTGACTTCTAAGAAGTGTTTCTTCACCATCAATATAAAATGTATCTTGAGCATCTCTAGCTGGATGTCCTTTTGGAATATTTAACATTTCAAAATTGTATTTATCTTCTTCAATTTCTGGTCCATCAACAACATCATATCCCATAGAAATCATAAGTTCTTCTACTTCTTCTACTAACTTTTCAAGTATATTAGGAGCACCACACTCTATTTTGGTTGCTGGTAAACTTATATCTATTTTTTCTTTTTCTAGTTTTCTATTTAATATTTCATTATTAATTTTTTCCTCTAAATCATTAAATAATTTTTGGGCACTATTTTTCAAATTATTAAGCAACATACCAAAATCTTTTCTTTCATCATTACTTAATTCTTTAATATGATTAGAAAAAGCACTAATAGGTCCCTTTTTACTTAAATAATTAATTTTAAGTTCATTTAAATCTTTTAGATTATTTACCTTTTCTAATTTTTCTTTTATTTCATTTAATAATAAATCCATTTTTTCTTTCATATTTTTCCTCCTAAACAAAAAAACATCCTCATATAAGGACGTTTAAACGTGGTACCACCTTAATTTGTAAGTATATACTTGCCTCAAAACTATAACGCATTACCGATATAAATTTTCTTTTATATAGCTCCAAGACGAATTCATAAACCATTATTTATTAGCTTTCACCATTTACTAACTCTCTTATCAAATAATTAAAGTTTATTACTACTTCTCTTCATTGCTTCTACATGAATATCATAGCAACATATTCTTATTTTGTCAATTTTTTATCATCATTTTTTTCTTCATTAATTAGTCTTTTTCTTAATTCTTTAAGAAAATCTGATTCCTTTTTTTGATTATTTTTATTGTTACTATTTTGATTATAATGTTCTTTTTTTATTTTATCATCTTTAAAAATATCATAACTACTTAAATCTTTACTAGTTATTTTATTAATCATATTATTTAACCCCTATATTTTCAGAACAAAAGTTAATTCCACCATTACTTTCAACATACTTACCACTTGTAATAGTATCGCTTACCTTTTTCTCAATTGTAAATTTATTTTCTCCTATATAAGTAATTTTATCTACCGTACTGTAAATTGCATCCCCCTTATTATCTAGTACATCACTACAAGCAGCACTTTCATAAAACCTTTTTACTTTAAGATATATAGAATTACCTTCTGCCTTCAAAATATCATATGCGACAAGATAGTTTAAATCATCACTTTTTTTTAAAGATAAATTCATATCACTTATTTTTTTTAAAACTATGCCATTTTTATCTACAAAAAAGGCTTCTTTATAAATATCAGATTCTACTTCTAAATATACAATATCATCCATTATTTCATACTTATACGTAATATTTTCTAAATTATAAAAATCTTCCTCACTTACTTTATCATTATCATATTCTTTATATAAATCAACTAATTTATTATTTATATATATTTGATTATCTTTAACTTGTACACTAATCTTTTCTTTTTCAACCTTCTCTATATTTGTATTATCATTTGTAACTTTCTTTTTCTTACCACATCCAGTTATCAAACTTATACACATCATTATTGTTAATAAAACAAATAACTTTTTCTTCATAAAACCACTTCCTTATATTTAATATACCATAAATAATAAATATTTACAAATTAGTGTTTTAAATGATTAATACTTTTTAAACCTGCTTTACTAATAACATTATTTCCATATTTATTTTTTAAAGATAATAATGTCTTATCTAAATTATTATCTTTTTTAATATCATCAAAACTGTCAAATATGGATTCTTGATGGTAAAGTGTATCTACTAATTTATCTAATCTAATTCCAATTAATCTAATTGGTCTATTATCATATATTTCATTTAATACTTCTTTAGCCACCTTATATATTTCTTTACTACTACATATAGCATTCACTAATTTTTTTTGATGTGAATATCTTTTAAAAGTATTATCTTTTAATACCACACATACAACATAAGCATACTTTTTTGAAGCATTTAATCTAATGGAAACATCATCAGCAATATTTTCTAAATAATTATATAGTTCTAATTTATTATCACAATCTTTTGGTAGTGTTATTTCCGCTCCTATTCCTTTAGGTTCTGGTGGAGCAGAAATTACTTCAGAATTATCTATACCGTTTGCAATATTAATCATATATTCTGATTGATTTTTAAAATATGGATATAATTTATCATAAGTTGTGTGAGCTAAATCATAAATAGTATATATACCTAGTTTATTTAATTTAGGAACTGTTCTTTTACCTATTCCAAATAATTCTGATATATCTAAAGGCCACATTTTATTTTTTATTTCATAATCAAAATTGGTATGAATTTTATTAGGTTTAGAAAAATCAGAGGCCATTTTAGCACATAATTTATTATTGGCTATACCTATATTTACCGTAAAGCCTAGGGTATCAAATATTTCTTTTTGTATTTTTTTAGCAAATTCGACCTCATCCCCATATATAGATTTTATTTTTCCATAATCAAGATAACATTCATCAATAGAAGCAACTTCAATATCTGGAGTATATTTTCTTAAAAGAGAAAACAAATTATGAGACATTTGACTATAAAATTTAAAATTAGGTTCATAAATTCTAAGAGCAGGACATTTTTTCTTTGCTGAATATAATGTTTCAGCTGTTACTACGCCTTGCTTTTTAGCAGGATTGGATTTAGCAAGAACAATACCTTTTCTAGCTTTAACATCACCACCTATAGCTGCATAACTATTTCTAATGTCATATTTTGAACCATTATTAAGTAAATCAATGGCACTCCATGATAAAAAGGCATTATTTACATCAATATGCATAATAATTCTCACACTTATCACCATCATTATTTTATCACAAACAATCGTTCGATATCAATAAATAGAGAAAAAATCTATTAGTTTAAAGTTTATTAATAGTCATAATATATATAAATTAAACAATTATAAACATAAAATGATATTGTAAAACGTTTTACTTATATAAACGTGTTACAGATATTTTCCCCTCAAAAAAAGGTATAACGACCTGTTATACCTTTTTTCATCTATTTTCGTACTTTATTAATTTGGCATGTAATACAACTCTTCTATTATCTGTATAACAAGTTGATAAAGTAAGTATTCTATCATTTTCACTTAAAGAAACCCCATAATTATATACGCTTCTTGATTTTAATGTATTTAAGAAAGATAAATAATCTTCATTATTATTAAAATCTGTTTTTATATAATAATCTTCTGCTTCTGTTACATATGTACTAAATACTTGAAAAGACATATTACTATTTATAGTAGATAATCTAACTAAATAATTATCACTATTTTGATACCAATTGGCTTTAATAACATTCTTTAAAGTTCCAAACATGGTTAAATTAAGTCTAGCATGTCCATATATTATTAGATTTTTATCATCAATTAAATTATTACGATAATCAGCAAATATCCATCCACCATCATTATACTTTTTATTAAAATCATGATTTAAATAGTAATCATTATTATCAGTTTTAACAACTGGATAATTAATATTTGTACCATTTACTTGAAGCCAACCAATAGTATCGCTATTTTGACTTTGAAGATTGGTTAAATCAACATTAATAAGTGGCATCTTTATAAAACGATAATAATCATTTGTTTCTTCAGGATTATTGTTTTCAGTATCATTATTATTATTATTATCAATTATAATAGTATTTTCATTGTCATCCTTTTCATCAATGACTGTATCTTGCTGAATCTTAGTAATTTGTTTATCTATTGAATTATTATCTAACTGCCATTTAACTATTTTATATACTGAAAAAATAATACCTATTATAATTAAAACTAAAATTATTAATAAAATTAATTTTTTTGTTTTTAATTTATTTTTTGTTCTTGGTTTATATATATATGTATTTAAATTATTTTCTTCAACATCTTGATATTCTTCATCCTTTTTTTTATCAAAAATATCTAATATTTCAATTGTTTTATCATCATCAATATCTAATACTTCGATATTAGATGGAGTAATATCCTGAATATCTAACACTTCTATATCATTTACTTTATCATTATCAAAATTTAATACTTCTATCTCACTATTATCATCAAAATCTAATACTTCTATATTATTTTTTTTATTAATTTCTTTATCAAATTCATCAAAAAAGTGATCTATATCTATATTAAAGATATCTAATGGATCTTTATCATTAGAATTCAAAATATCACCCGATTTCTATTCTTTTTATTTATTTATTTTAGGTATTATATGCTTATCTATTAAATTCATCATTACATTAAATATTATATATGATAAAACTGTTAAAAACAACACTACTAATAACATATATGGTGTAATAGTTGCAAGATAAAAGATATTTCTAAAGCCTAATATTCCAAAAGCAAAAATAGTTATCATTAAAGTAAGCAAGATTCCTCTAATAATATTAAAAGGCTTACATAATCTATACAGTAGTATAAATCCTGTTAGTCCTGTTAATAAAACACATATAGTTGACGTTTCAATATCAGTAAATTTAAAAATATCTCTTACTATCATTGTTATTAATATATTGGCAACTATAGTAAGGGCTGCTGGGAGTGATTTACTAATTACATTTGGGAAAAAGTGACCCGATACTTTTTCTTTATTAGGTTCAAGGGCTAAAACAAAAGATGGTATTCCAATAGTTACTACACTAGTTAGCGTTAATTGAATTGGAATAAATGGATAAGACTCATTTAAAAAAAGAAATATAATTGATAAAAGACAAGAATAAATAGTTTTTACTAAAAATAAACTTGAAGATCTTTGAATATTATTAATACTTCTTCTTCCCTCGGAAACTATTTTAGGTATACCACTAAAATTGGAATCTAATAATACTAAATTAGATATATTTCTAGCGGCCTCACTACCATTTTGAAAAGTAATACTACAATCAGATGACTTTAAAGCAAGAACATCATTTACACCATCTCCAACATATCCAACAAAATGTCCATTTTTCTGAAGTGACTTAATAATTTCTTTCTTTTGATTTGGTTTAACTCTTCCAAATATAGTATATTTATCAACGGCATTTTGAATATCTTTTTTGGTAACTAAACTAGATGCATCAATATATTTATCAGCATTTATAATACCAACTCTTTTAGCAATACTAGAGGCAGTCATAGGATTATCACCAGATATTACTTTAATAGATATATTTTGTTCTCTAAAAAATTCAAGTGTTTTAATGGCGCTATCTCTTATTTTATCTCTTAATAATATAATACCAACTAATGTATTATTACTATAATCAAGTCCATCAAAATTCCTAAGTTTAACAAGAGCTAGTACTCTATTTTCTTCATTATATTTTTCTAATTTAATTTTAGCAGTTTCATTAAGTAAATAATCAGGAGCACCTATTAAATAGGTTGTACCATTTATTTCAATACCTGAATATTTTTTTTCAGATGAAAAGGAATATATTTTATCGGCCTTGATTTGTACCTTATTTCCATAAATTTTATTTATAGCTTCCATTGTTGCATTATCATTATCTAAATTAGAACACAAATATTCAAGATATGTTTCAAGATCATTTTTAGAGTAAGAATTAAATGGAATAATATCATATAACTCCATTATTCCTTCAGTAATTGTACCTGTTTTATCTAAGCAAAGAGTATCAATACGGGCTAAATTTTCAATACAATATAATTCTTGAACAAGAACATTATATTTTGATAACCTTATAATACTAACCGCAAAAACACTACTTGTCAAAAGAACAAGACCTTCAGGTATCATGCCAATTAAAGCCGCAACAGTATTTACAACACTAGATGTTAAATCATTATCAGGAAGTGTTATTTGTTTAATAAAAAGAATAATTCCCATTGGAATAATAGTAATTGATAACATTTTTATAATCTTATTAATGGTTGTTATTATTTCTGAATCAACTTTTTTAATAAATTTGGCACCACTAGATATAGTTGAAATATAATTATCTTTACCTATTTTATCAACTCTTGCAACAACACTACCACGTACAATATAACTTCCTGAAAAGATATAATCACCCCTCTTTTTAACAATAGAATCAGCTTCACCTGTTAAAAAAGATTCATTAACCTCACAACTACCAGATAGAATAATTGAATCAGCAACTATTTGATTACCAAGTTTATATTCTGTTATATCATCAAGGACAACATCCTCTATATTTATTGCTTCTTTTTTACCATTCCTAATTACATTTACTTTACTTTCAGATATTAAAGATAATTTATCAACTATTCTTTTGGCTCTTATTTCTTGATAAATACCTATGATAGTATTACAAAAAACAACGCCTAAAAACAATAAATTACGATATGACTCTACTAAACAAATACAAATTCCAAGACATATATTTAAAATATTAAAAAGAGTAAATATATGTGATAATACTATTTGTTTTATTGTTTTTGTTTTTGGTATTTCTGATATATTTAATAATTTATTTTTTACACGTTCCTCTACTTCTTTATTAGTTAAACCATACTTCATATCTGGATTATATCTAACCATAAAATCATTCCTTATTTTTAATATATACTATAATAATGATAATACTTTGTGACTAATAAGTCAAAGATTATATTAAGATATTTTTATAATTTAATAAGTAAAGTAATGTAAAGAATTAATAATTTTTGTTGAAATATATAAAAATATATGAAAAAATAATAATAGGAGGAATATTTTATGGCAAATACATTTGTAAATATGGATATTTATATCAATAGTGATGGCAGTTTTCAAATACTATGCCCCGAAATAAAAAATAATAATATCATACTTGATTATTGGACTAAAAAAAATGATGAGAATAAATATATACAAAAATTTTTTGATAGTCTTACCAAACAAAAACTATTACACTGCTATGAAAAAGAGGATCAACGTATACTTATAGTTCAAAATGATAAAAAAGTTAAATATAAAGTAGTGCTACATGATTATAATAGATTATTAAATATATTTAAATTTAATAATTTAGAAATGAAAATGAATAAATATTGGATGAAAAAAGCTATTAGTAAAGTAGGAAAAAAGCTTAATTTAAAAATAGAAAATTTTATTAAAAAAGTTCCTAACCAATTTGTTGTTGCAGGATCCCTTTTAACAGCAAGCATTATGATACCATCAATTATTGCATCAAATAATAAAATAAATGATACGTCAACGATTAATAATCCCTCAATAACACAAGAGGCAAATTTAGATACAAGTGAGGAAGAAACAGAAGAAATAGTTATTAATAAAGATAAAATAAATGATAGTAAAGATACAGATATCAAAAATAATGAGAAAATAGAAACATTAATAATTGATGAAAATGACTTTAAAAATACTAATATAGAAATTAATAATGAAAACCTAGATAATTATAATCAAATAGATTTTAGTCAATTAAAAAACTTTAACACTATCAATCAATACATTGCTTTTGCTTCTAATCTTTATAGCGTTGATATAGAAACATCTAAAAAATTATTAAGTGATAAAGTTAATAATATGGAATACTATATAAGTAATTCTAATAATACTGAACTAAAAAACTTATATGAACTTAAAAATTTAGGTGTTATTAATGGTGATTTAGATGTTATGGGAACATTTATTATAATTAAAAATTATGCGATTGATAATTTAGGAATTACTAATCAAGACCCTATTATTTCTAACAAAACAGCAGAAGAAAAAGAAAAAGATATGATTGATATTGCAAGATATATTTACGGTATAGAAAATAATGATTTACTTAATAATATGGTTGCTATTCATAGACTTGAAACTAGAAATGGAACCTCTAATTATGCCACTAAATTAAATAATTTTGGTGGGAATATGAATGCTAATCCATCACAAGAACAAATAAATCGATTTGAAAGAATAATTCAACCTAAAACGTTAGATCTAGAAGCAAATCCTATTCCTAATATTTATAAAACGGCAGAGATTGGTGAAGAATCAATGGTAAGAAATTTTCTTAACGTTTATTCAAAATGTTTACATGATGAAGAATGTATTGGCAAAAATAATATAGCTGATTTCCTATCAAAGAAATATTGCACTCATACGCCAGAAGAATGGGCAATTGCTGTTAATAGTATATTAAATGAAGGAACTATTCAAGAAACAGTAGAAGAATATATTGATAATAATAATAAAATACTTTAAAAGCATCAAAAATGATGCTTTTTTACTGTTATATAATATTAGATATAATCTTACTAACTAGCCCAAAAATAACATCAAATAAATTGTGTTTCACAGTATTTAACTCACCTATACTTTTATATTTACAACTATGATCATCAATATTGGCTCTATCATCATAATTTATTGCCTTAATATCTGTACAACCATAGTTTTTTAAAATACAGCTTCCATCATCTTTATCAGCAATCGGATTATAATTTATAGAATTTTCATTCATACAACCTTCTTTATAATATTCACATATTCCATTACTCTTCTCAGCGGTTGAATCATAATTTTTAGCTTTAGTATCCATGCATCCATATTTATAATAAATACAACTGCCATCATCTCTATCAGCACTTGCATTATAATTTTTAGCTTTAGTATCCATGCATCCATAAACATATGACACACTTGGTGTACATGTACAAGTAGGACTTAATGTTCCATCATTACAAATCTGTCTACCGCTTGAATTACAACCTGCTACTCCTTTATGATGAGAACAACAACCGCTTTTAGCAGTTACACTCAATGAATTACAGAAAAAAACTATCAAAAATATAAAAGAAAATATAAAATTTTTCATACGCACTCCTCACAAAAAAACTCATATTAAACTATTAAAGTCTAATACGAGCCCTCTAACTACATACAGTATAACATAATTTTACAAAAATTTATATATCTTTATTATTTAAATAATCTTTTAACCCTTCTCTTATATTATCTCTCTTTAATGAAAAATCAATATTACATTTTAAATAACCAAGTTGATTACCAATATCATAATATGTACCATCTAATTTACATGCAGCAAATTTTTGATATTTCATTAATCTTTCAAAAGCATCTGTAAGTAAATATTCACCATTTTTAATTTCTATTTTATCAAGTTCATCAAATATCTCAGGCTTTAATATATATCTACCAATTGTTCCAAATTTACTTGGTGCATCATCTAATTTAGGTTTTTCAACTAAACGTTTAATATATAATTCATCATTGTCTTCATATTCAATAATGCCTTTACTAGGTATTTCTTCATCACTTAATTTTTGGGCACATAAAACATTACAATCATACTTTTCATACATATTAATCATTTGTTTTAAACATGGTACACTACTATCAATAATATCATCTCCATAAAGGATTGCAAATGGTTCATCTTGAACAAAATTTTTGCATATTTTTATGGCATGACCAGTTCCAAGAGGACTACCTTGTCTTATAAAAGTATATGTTGCCATATTTATAGGTTTTAAAATACATTCTAATTGTTTATCTTTATGATTTTCTTTTAATTTTGCTTCTAATTCATAATGGTGATCAAAGTAATCTTCAATTGAATTCTTATATGGATTAGTTACAAATAATATTTCTTCAATACCACTATCTACTGCTTCTTTTACAATATATTCAATAGTTGGTATATCAACTATAGGAAGCATTTCTTTAGGTACCGCTTTTGTAATTGGCAAAAATCTTGTACCAAATCCTGCAACAGGGATTATGGCTTTTCTTACTTTTTTCATGATCTATCCTTTCCATGAATTGCTGCATAGGCAATTCCAAAAATGGTAAGAGCTATTACTACCACACCTATCCAAAAAAAAGGGTTATCGGCATTATCAAAAATCCATTGTTTAACTGGATTCATAATATCTTCTAATGTTTTTACGATACTTAAATTATACATTCTTTATCAACCTTTCTAATACTTTTATGTCCTTTAATGAATTTCTTTATCCCATATGGATGTTCAAAAGCAATTGATATAAACTCATCATCTATTCCAACAATTATACCTTCACCATACATATCTTGATAAACTTTTTCACCCATTGTATAAGTTGCATCTTTATCAAAATTAGATATACTATCTGGTATTTTATTACTAAATGATGTTCCTGCTTCACTTATGTCTAAATCGTTAGTATCTATTTCTTGTAAAAATCTACTTGGTGGATTACATCCATCTTTTCCATAAATCATTCTTCTTTTGGCATTTATAATCCATAGATTTTTTTTAGCTCTTGTGATAGCAACATAACAAAGTCTTCTCTCTTCTTCAATTTGATTTGCATCTAAAAAACTATTAAAATGTGGAAAGATTCCCTCTTCCATACCAATTATAAAGACATTATCAAATTCCAATCCCTTAGCAGAATGTATAGTCATCAGTGTAACAACATCTGTATCATTCTTATGCTCTTCTACATCAGCTACTAAACTTATTTCATCTAAAAATTCATCTAGTGAAATTATACCATATTTCTCTTCAAAATTCTTTGTAATACTTTTAAACTCTTCTAGATTTTCAAGTCTTATTTCTGATTCAATTGTTTTTTCTTTAACTAATTCTTCTTTCATACCCGTTTCATTTAGTATTAAATCAATTAAATCAGTAAGTGAACAGTTATCTGCTTCTTTTTTTATATATTCAAGTTTATTCTTAAAAATTAATTCTTTTCCTGATTCAATGGCATCATATAAACATATATTTTTTTCAGTTGCTTTTTCAGTAATATTTTGAATTGTTTTATCCCCTATACCCCTTTTAGGTACATTAATAACTCTAAGTAAACTATTATCATCATAAGAATTATGTATTAATTTTAAATAACAAATTAAATCTTTAATTTCTTTTCTATTATAAAAGTAAAAACTACCTATTACTTTATATGGTATATTTTCTCTAAGAAGAGCCTCTTCAATTGTACGTGATTGAGCATTAGTTCTATATAATACGGCTATTTCATTTTTAGGTATACCTTCATCAATTAATTTTTGGATTTCTTTTGTAACATATATAGCCTCATCTTTTTCATCACTTGCCCTATAATATTTTACTTTATTTCCTACTTCATTTTCTGTCCATAAATTTTTATCTTTTCTTTTATTATTATTAACAATAACTTCATTGGCAACTTTTAAAATATTTTTAGTAGAACGATAATTTTCCTCTAACATAATGGTTTCAGCACTTTTATAATCTTTTTCAAAATTTAATATATTTTGATAATTAGCCCCTCTAAAACTATATATAGATTGATCATTATCACCAACTACACATACATTTTTATATTTAGAACTAATCATTTTTACTAACGTATATTGTGCTTCATTAGTATCTTGATACTCATCTATTAATATGTATTTAAATCTTTCTTGATATCTTTCTAATATATCGGGATTTTTCCTAAATAACATAATTGGCATCATTAATAAATCATCAAAATCAACTGAGTTACTAATTAATAATCTTTTTTGATATACTTTATATATTTTAACAACATTTTTTTCTTGCTCCGTCATAGCAAATCTTTCATACTCTAAAGGACTCATAAGTTCATTTTTAGCGCCACTTATTTGATTTTTCACATATTTAGGTTTAACAGACTCTGCATTAATATTTAAGTCCTTCATAATTTTCTTTATAATTGTAAGAGAATCTTCACTATCTAAAATTGTAAAATTACTTTTTAAATCTAATTTTTCAGCGTTTTCTCTAACGATTGTTAAACCAAAAGAATGAAATGTTGATATTTGAATACTATTCGCTAGCATTCCAAGCATATTTGTTATTCTATCCTTCATTTCTCTTGCTGCTTTATTTGTAAAAGTAATGGCTAATATATTATAAGGATTTATATGCATTTGTTCTATTAAATAAGCAATTTTAGTTGTTAAAACCTTTGTTTTACCAGATCCGGCACCTGCTAGTACCAAAAGAGGGCCATCAGTTTTTACAACGGCTTTTTTTTGCATCTCATTTAAAGAATCTAGTTTCATTTTTACCACCATATATATAATACCATATTTTTTTTTATTTGTCCTTTTTAGTAACACCATTTTCTTACTTTGAATATAATAAAATGAAAATAAGGAGGTATTTTTTTGAAAAGATTTATATTGCCATTAGTATTATGTGTTCTTATTATTGTTGTTGGAATTATATTTAAAGAAGATAAGAAAACATCAGATTTAAAGAAAATATCAGTTGCAGAAGTTACGCATAGTGTTTTCTATGCTCCAAGTTATGTTGCACATTCACTTGGTTATTTTGAAGACGAGGGATTGGATGTTGACATTATCTTAACACCTGGTGCTGACAAAGTAACAGCTGCTGTATTGTCAGGAGATGTACAGATTGGTTTCTGTGGTAGTGAAGCAACTATTTATGTTTATAATCAAGGTGAAAAAGACTACTTAGTAACATTTGCAGGGCTTACAAAAAGAGATGGTAGTTTCTTAGTGTCAAGAAAGAAATATGATAATTTTACACTAGATGAATTAAAAGGAAGTTACGTTATTGGTGGACGAAAAGGTCATCGTACACTAAAATTATAATAACTTTATTTTTCTAATTCTATTAGTAATTTATCTAATTTCATTGATAAATAATCTGTTGGATTATCTCCTTTATAATACATATTTATCATCTCTAAAAGATCATCATCTGTTAGCGTTAAAATAATCTTTCCCTGTTCCCTTAAACTACCTTTTATAGCTTTTAAGGCATTTTTATCTATACCTTTTCTAGAAATAATAATTGCAACTTTTCTTAAAGCTTTATCATAAAGGTATTTTTCTGTTGTATATATTTCTTTTGACGTAATTTGTTCCGTATAATTTTTGAAGTCAAAAATAATGTATTTTGTATTAAAATAGTTGTTTAATGTACTAAAAAAATCATCGTTCACATCATTTTTTATTTTACAAATTAAATCGAAACGATACAAATCGTCATTTGATTTTTGCTGTTCTTCCCAAATACTTAGGTAATCTGAAAACAATAATTTTAATGCGTCTGTACAAACTTTTTCATATTTTGAAAATTGACTTTTTCCAGGTTCAATATCTTCAAATTTTTGTTTCCAGTTAATTTTTTTATTATCATCTTCAAAAATTTTCCCAGCAAAATCAAAAGGTATTGAGGGAGCCACTGGAGAGATTTTAGCAACTGAAAAATCTAACAATTCTAAAAATTTTTGGTATAAATCACTGTTTGGTTGTATTAAGTATAGTAAATTAGCTATATCTAAAATAATTATACCTTTTTCTAATGCTTCACTTTTACATTGTGGTGTACATATTGCATTTGTGATTAGCAATCCTATTTCACCAACATTTATAATACTTGATAATTGTATAATACTATAAACTATAGAACTTGGTGAAAAATAAAGTTTTGAATAAAATTTTACTTCACATATATATTTTTCCTTTTTATTAGATGTTTGATAAGTTAACTCCATATCAATGTAATGATCTTTTGCTTTTTTTTGATATTCTACTTTGTATCCTAACTGCTCAAATAATGTTATTAAAATATATTCAAATTTAGATTCTTTTGGTAATTCTAATATTTTCATAATATCACCTGAAAATATTATATCATATATTAAAGTTTAAATATACTACGCCAATTTAAACTTATAATGAATTTCTATTGTCTTATTCTCACTAATAACTATCTTATCAATTAAATTAACTAATAAATTTCTATTAGGTTTTTCAAAAGATAAATATTCATTTATCTTTTTTAATGTTTCTTCTTTTTCTTTTGTGCTATTGTCATTATTAATATTGTTAAGCGTTTCTTCCAATTCATTTTTCTTATTATTCCAAATATCTATTTCTTCCTTATATTTAATAGTTACTCTATTAAACATTTCCATATCAATATTTCCATTTAATTTATCTTCATAAATTTTATCTATATATGATAAATTACAATTTATTTTTCTATTTAATATACTAATATCTTTTTGAATTTTTATTTTAATATTATTCTTTTTATTTACATCTTCAACTTTATTTTCAAATACATTATTATCAATGTATTGTTTACATATATTCCTTATTTCATCTAAAATAGCCTTTTCCAATTTATTATAATTACAAGTATGAGGAGTACATAAACCATATTTGGAATGTGATGTATAAAAGGTACAACAACAATATTTTCTTTTACCATCACTACTTTTATTAATACCTATAGCGTGTCCGCATTCTTTGCAAAACATAAAACCAGAAAATAACTCAATATTTTTATTAGCTTTATTTTTATTTTTTTTAAGTAGCTCTTGCACCGTATTAAATACCTTCTTATCAATTATTGCTTCATGAGTATTTGGGACAATTATCCATTCTTCTTTTGGTGTTCTTATTTCCTTTTTAGATTTATAGTTTAGTTTTTTTCTTCTTCCTTGAGTTAAGTTGCCAATATAAGTTTGATTTGTAAGCATTTCCTCAATTGTTCTATGACACCATAATTCATAAGATAACGTTTTTTTCTCTCTACTTATATTTGCATATACACTTGGTGTTGGAATATGTTCATCAGAAAATATATTGGCAATTTGTTTTGGACTTTTACCGGATAGTGCTAAAGAAAACATTTTTTCAATTATTGGTCTAACAGGTTCATCAACAATTATTTTATGCTTATCATTTGGATCTTTTTTATAGCCATATACGGCTTTCCAACCTAAAAATTGTCCTTTCTCTTTTTTTGCTTTTACAATTTTTCTGATTTTCTTAGATGTATCTTTTAAATAATAATCATTAAACATTAACTTAAATTGTAAAAACTCTAAGCCAGGTGTTTCATAAAGTGTATCAATATCATCATTTATAGCAATATACCTTATGTCACGTTCAGGAAATATTCTTTCAATATATTCACCCATAGAAATATAATCCCTACCCATACGTGATAAATCTTTAGTTATAATAGTATTAATCTTACCATTATCTATATCTTTAATTAATCTTTTCCAAGAAGGTCTATCAAAAGTAGAACCACTTATACCATCATCAACATATTCATCAATATATATTAATTTTTCCTTAGTTTTCTCTAAAAACATTTGTAATAATTCTCTTTGATTTGTGATACTTTCGCTTTCCATATTATCACCATCTTCACGGGATAATCGAATATAAAGGGCAACATTAAATATCTTGCATTTCATATTTAAACACCTTTAATATTATTTGTTAAAAAAGTATTATCTAAATAATAAACTATGAAATATTCTTCCATTATTTGCTGGAGGATTTTACCATTTGGATTAAAAATATTTACTATTTTCATTAGAAATCACCTAGTTAAATTTATGTTTCATTAAAATTTATAATTACTAAATTAAATAATAACAATTAAACAGAATAGATTTGCTGTAAGAATAATTTTAATGTATAATTTTGGTAGGGTGATTTTAATGAAAATAGGAATAGACATAGATAATACACTAAACGATATAAAAAATAAATTAACTGATGCTGCATATAAATACGCTAAAGAAAAGAACAAACAATGCAAAGAAGGAGTAATAATTAATGATAATAATGATATTAGTATTTACCAAAAATTATTTAATTTTAATGATGAAGAATTGAAATATTTTTTAGGCTCTATACGAAATAAACTTATGGATAATGCACTCCCTAGACCTTTTTGCATGGATACCATTAAACAGTTACATAATGATGGACATAAAATATATATAATAGCTTCAGGAGATAACCAATTTTACAAAAATTCATATTTACAAAGTAAAATATGGTTAGAAAATAATAATATATATTTTGATAAATTAATTGTGAATGTAAAAGATAAAAAGAAAGTATGCTTAAAGGAAAAAATTGATTTATTAATTGATGCTAATATCAATAATTGCTTAAATGTGTCTAAAGTTGGCATTCAAACAATTACTATTGGAAATAATACAACCTTCGTTAATGGAATTAGAAATTTTGATAATTGGAAACAAATATATAATTTTTTAAATCAAAATAAAATTTTTAAAATTATTCCTTACAATGAAAAATATAAGCAAAATGTATGTCTTTTTATAAACGAATGCATGCATAAATTTATAGGTAGACCTTATAAGGAAAGAATAGATGTTTCAAATATAAATGAATATTATATAAAAAATAAAGGTAATTTTTGGTTAGCTATTGATTGTAAAACAAAAGAAATAATTGGAACAATTGCAATTGAAAATAGAGATAACAAATATGGTATTTTAAAACGTTTCTATGTAAATGAAGAGTATCAAAATAATGGTGTTGGTTCAAAATTGTATGAACTACTTTATAATTATGTTAAAGAAATGACGCAAATAAATAAAATTTATTTAGCATGTGGTAATGTCTTAACAAAAGCACATATCTTTTATAAAAATAAAGGTTTTATACAACAAGAAAAAATTGATATAGATATGCACTTTTCAGAGGATGATGACTTCTTTATTAAAAATATAAATAGAGTGTAATAAACAAAATCATAAGTTTTAACGCCGAAGAGGTGGTATGCCAGAAATGACATTTGAGTGGGCATTAAGTGAAAATGGTATCGATCCTAAAAATGATTTAACAATTGATACAAGCATTGCTTTTGCTGCCATGAGTGGTGCCTTTATTGGTGGTACAGGTGATTTTGTTACTCTATTTGAACCTCAAGCTTTGAAAGTAGAACAAGAAGGATATGGATATGTAGTCGCATCAATTGGTGAACTTGGTGGTATTGTTCCATATACAGCATTTAATGCTAAAAAAAGTTATATAGAAAATAATCCAGAAGTTATTGAAGGATTTACTAAAGCAATTCAAAAAGGTTTAGATTATGTTTATAGTCATTCTGATGAAGAAGTTGCTAAAACAATACTTAGTTATTTCCCTGATACATCACTTAATGATTTAACTAATATTGTTAAAAGATATAGAGAAATAGACTCATGGTATAAAACAACTTATATAAGCGAAGATGACTTTAATCATATTGAAGAAATTATGGAAAAAGCTGGAGAATTAGATACTTTTGCACCATATAAAGATTTGGTAAATAACACTTATGCAAAAGAAAATTCTCAAAATTAATAATTTAAAGAAAATATATCATACTCCTAAAGAAGAAATAATTGCTGTGGATAATGTTTCATTTGATTTAGAAGATGGCGAATTTATTGCCATTGTAGGACCTAGTGGTTGTGGAAAATCAACCATTCTTTCTATATTATGTGGATTAGAAAAAAAATCCTGTGGAAAAATTGAAATAGAAAACAATAAAAAAATTGGTTATATGTTACAACATGATTCATTATTTGATTGGCGAAATATTTTAAATAATTGTTTACTTGGTGTTGAGATAAATAAAGAAATAAATGAAGAAAATAAAAATTATGTCATAAAATTATTAAATAACTACGGTCTTGGTGATTTTATTTATAACTATCCATCAGAATTATCAGGTGGTATGAGACAAAGAGTTGTATGTATGTTATAAGGACACAAATATTAAATAATGTCTTCACTATATTCATACACAGGTATGAATAAGGTACAGACATTAGTGCAATAATTAAGTAAGTAACTTATAACTAAAAGAAAAGAGGCAAAAAATATGTTATTAGATAATAATACAAAAAAAGTAATTGAATTAATTGGTATGTTTGATGATTTAAAGAAAATTGATAAAATAAGACTTGCTATATACTTATTAGAAAATAAAAACTTTGATATTAATTTTAATGTTAAAGATATAATAATTTTATTAAAAGAAGTATTAAACAAATTAGATCTAAATTATAGCAAGACCATTGAAAATTTTGCTAAATATAAACATTTATTATTTCTTTCAGCTAAGTATTTAGAACTAACTGATATTGAAAAAAAGAAATTCACCATTGAAATGTTATTTAATATTTATGAAACTAACTTTGATGATAAAAGCATAAACAAAGAAATTAATAATCACTTATATGTATATGATTATTGTTATTCATTAATGAATAAGTAAACTAAAACCCTAGTAGTCGTTGTCGACTATTAGGGTTGTTTTTTTAGTGTTCGTTTTTATCGAAATCTTACGAGTAAAACGCTACTTTATATATATCTTATCCGATTCATACCAGCAAACTACTAAATTGTAATTTATTAAATAATTAACTTTTTGTTTTTCTCCTTTAATTTAATTATTAAAGCTGAAGTAATATGTGTAATCAGTAGCACTATCAAAATGTTTAAATATGGATAATAATTTATATTTTTATACAACAAAGATATAACAAAAATTACCATA
>URIY01000020.1 GCA_900547995.1 uncultured Mycoplasmatota bacterium | reverse complement strand
TTACTTTGTAAATTATTATGGATTATTTAAAGATAATATTCAAAAAATTATTGATGCAATAGTTGATAATATTCTGAAGTTGTAAGATAAATGCAGACATAAAAAAAGTGTCTGCATTTTTTGTTATAATAAAATAAAGGAGATGATAAAAATGGCCAGTAAAGGTCAAAAATTTAAGCAGTGGACTGCAGAAGAAAAGTATAAAATAATAAAACCAGCATTAGAATTAGAAAAAAGTACATGGGATATAACTAGAGAAACAGGATTAAGTAATGGAATGATTAATAATTGGATAAAAAAATATCGTGAAATTGGAATGGAAGGATTAATTCCTAAAAAGAAACCAGGAAATCCATTAAGTAAATTTTCTAATCGAAAAAATTTATCTGAAGTGGAACAACTTCAATATGAAAATATGAAATTAAGAATTGAGAATGAACGATTAAAAAAAGGATACCTAGTGAAAGGAGATGGTTCAGTTGTAATGTTCAGGAAATAAAGCAAAGAGAATTTGAAATAGTAGAAATATTAAGTAAAGAATTCTCTATTAAATCTTTATGTGAGGTAATGAATATTTCAAGAAGTGGTTATTATAAATGGTTAAAGAATAAGGATATATTAAATAGATATGAAATAAATCGTAGAGATTTAGAACCTTTAATTAAAGATATTCATAAAAGAAAACCAAGTTATGGATATCATAGAATAAATGTCATTATAAGAAGAAAAACAGGATGGGTAGTATCAGATAATTTAATCCATAAAATATGTAAGATATTAAAAATAAAGAGTAAATCTAAACATTACTCTACTTATAAAAAACCTGGAGTAGAATCAATTAAATATCCAAACCTTATCAATAATAATTGGAATACTACAAGACCATTGGAGAAAATAACATCTGATACAACAATGATATGGTTTAAAAAACAAAGATTTGACTGGACATATTATGTAGACGCATTTGATGATTCAATTATAGGTTCAGATGTAAAACCCTTTTATCATGGAGTCAGTATATCTAATCATATATCTGCTTTTAAATAACAAAATAAAACGAGGATATAAAGGCCAAGAAACAATTTTTCACAGTGATCAAGGCACAATATATTCCTCAGTGGCATTTAATAATGCACATAAAGATTATAACATAATAAGGTCTATGTCGAGAATAGGAACTCCAACAGATAATCCTATAATTGAATCTAAGAATGGTTGGTTAAAAAAAGAAATGTATATAGATTTTAATCAAGATGATTTTGAAACTGTTGAAGATTATATAAATGCCATTATATATGATCATAATTATTTAAGATTAAGTTATGCTTTAAATTATAAAACCCCAATTGAGTATAGAACTCAACTAGGGTTCAAATAAAAGTTTTTTTGTGTCTACTTTTTATTGACAAGTCCAATTAATAGTTCCTAATTTAATTTATGAGATAAAATTAAATTTGATAACTAAATCATAGTTTTAATATTGTTTATACATAGTTATTATAATTTATTAATAGGTTATTATATTTTAAAAATAAATCAAAATAATCTTTCTTATGAAATTTTTGATTATTTTTATATCTTTTATCAACTTTATTTTTCAATGTTTCTATATTGTTATTACAATTATCATACATTAAAATTATTTGTACCAGATAGTTTTCGTCATCATCAATAACAACTTCAAGTTTATTAATTAAATCAAATGTACCATTTTTACTTTGAAGTTTTTTAACTATGTCGTTAATTGCTTTTTCTTTATCACTTTTTAAAAAGCAAAACATAGTTCCATTGATATAGTATTCATTTAGTATTTCAACAACAGCATTTGTCTTTTCATCACTTCTTATTTTTTCTTTTTCAATAAATGTTTTAATATTAAACATATTTGAATAATCATTTACAAAATCATAATACATAGTAGCTAGTTCCATATTTTCATCACTCACTTTCTTATTTTTTAAATACAAATGGATTGTCTTGTAAAACTATAACATCATATTTTAACTCTAATAACTTTATTGCTTTTTCATAAATAGTTTTTACTTGAATAGGTTTTAATTCTCTAATTCCCGGTAGTTCTTTCAAAACATCAGCTTTACTAATATTATCATATACATATTCATATCTTAATAGTATTAATTCGCATAAAGTATCAGCATAAATTGCATTTATTCTTAATTCTTTAGCTTTGTTATAGTATTTATCCCAAGGATCTTTTTTCATATCAACACCGCCTTACAAAAAAATTATAACGCGCTATAAATATGTTTGTCAGCGCCTAAAGTGATAAATTATAATCTTCATATAAACCAAGAGGTATGTACTCAAAGTTTTTCTTTTCAATACTAAAAAACTTATTAAAGTTATTAATAAATTTTCTTCCTTTTGATGATATTAATTTAAAAGATTTTTCAACATCATTAAAATCTGTTTTTTTATACCAATCATATAAATCAAATTTATCATCAAAGTCTGTATCTATTCCTATACCTTTACAAATAGAATATTTTAAAAGTTCTTTCTCAAAATCATTATTTGCATTATCAGATGTGTAAATATCTAGCATAGATAAAACTTTAATTCTATCATTGATACCTTTTTTCAAATTAATAGTTTTATTATCTTTATCATAATCAAATTTATTTTCTAAATTATTACAATAGTTAATTTTATATCCATCAGCATATAATGCTTTTACAAAAGAATTATATATATCTTGATAATCAAAAAGAAGTAATGCAGGTAATTCTAAACTTTTATAATCTTTTTGTTCCATAGTAGTATCTTTACAATCATATAGTTCTATAATATTCATTCCTTTTAGTTCTGTATGATCTAATGTAATACTTTTATCATTAGGATTATTAAGTTTTTCTTTTTCTTTATCAGTTAGTGAAGTATAAGGTAATATTTCTTCTTTATCATCATTTTTAACTTTTACAAATACATCATTATCTGGTGATAGTATATTAATCTTTTTAGCATTATTTAAAATATTAAATCCATTTTTCTTATATTTATTTTCAGTACCAAGATCCAAGAAAAAAGGATATTGATAATCAATTAGTAAAGTATTAAAAAAAGAATAATCACTATATAGCACAATGGTATCAATTAATCTTTTAAAATCATTATGACTATGGTAATTATTCAAAATATTTTTTTCTATATTTAAAGTAGTATCTTTAATTTTTTCAAAGTCTTTTTTTGATGTATATTCTTTAATCAAATTAAGACTATTAATTATATCTATAATTTCAACCCCCTTTAAAAGTATAAAAAAAAGACTAACTTTCGCTAGTCAATTTCTCATACTTATTTTTTAAATTATTTATATTTTTATCAACATCAATTATCATTTTATTAAGTATATAATCAATCGTATTGTTTGATATATCGTTTTTCAATTTATCAAAATATGTTAAAGCAGAATTTTCATCATCAGTTTTATATCCATATATATTATGAATACAATCTGTTTCATCTAAATTCTTTAAAGATAAATAAGTAATATATTTATCATTATTCTTATAACTATAAATATAAAAGAAATAATTATCTTTAGTGGTTTTGTAATCTTTTAAAATTGTATTATTATCAGTATCAGTATTATCATCTAATACAAATTCAAAATCGCCATTTATAACTTTTTTTTCAAATTCTTTCATTTCTTCAACTGATTCAAATTTTGGACCATCATCTTTGTTCCATTCGATTAAATTAATCTTATCATTCAAATCATTTAAAATATTTATTTTGCTTTTTAAGAGCTTAAAACTTTCTGACTTCATAAAAACATTTCCCCTAAATCAGTTAATGATTTCATTATTGCTATTATCTTACATTAAATATAGGTTAAAGTCAATCAAACAGCTATAATTTGATATATTTTCTAAAAAAAACAAAGCCCTGTACTAGCGGCTTTAGTGAGCTACTTTCACTACAACACTACTAAAATTACGGTGTAGCGTATGCAAGTTAAAGTAAAATGGTTTAATAGTCAGTATCTTACTGACAATATAAATATAACACATTTTTGTTAGTCTTGCAAGACTAATTGAGCAATTTGTCGTATTTTGTTATATTTTGTAAAATTATTCTTCTTTTTTAATCATTCTATTTATATAACATTTGACCTTATAGAATAGAACATCTAAATCAGATATATTAATTATTTTTTCGTTAGTTAAAGTATTTCTTATAACATCAATTATCTCATTCATTTCACATTCAAAGTAGTTGTCTGTTTTTTCTAATTTCTTTCTAACTTTATTTAAAAATATTTCATATTCCATTAATTAACACCCCTCTTAAAATAAATTTTTCAATATGTAATAAATAACATTTGTTGCTATACTATTACCGGCCTGTTTAAATAGTTGTCTATTAGACATACCAGTACTTTTAGCTTTATAAAAATCATCATCTGAAAATCCCATAAATCGCCAACTTTCAAGTGGACTAATTTTCTTAACAAAAAAACAATTATCTTTGTAGATAATCATTTTGCTTGTATCTTCAGTAGAGTTAGCGGTTAAGGTAGGACAATACCCATTCATAGACCATAACCTAGCAGTCTGATTATATTTTGATGAAGTATCACGTCCACAATGATTTTTACCGTCAACAAATCTATATAAATTTATAACATATTTTTTTCTTTTGTCTTTCAAATTCTTACATATCAATTTACTGTTTTTAGAATAGTTTTTATTTTTAACAAATTTCTCTAAATCAAATTTTACTTTTTCTGATAATACCAAGTTAGGATCAATATCTTTTTCTAATAAATCTTTAAGTCTTAATTTAAGTTTTATTCTTTCTGGAAAATGATAGATATATTTACCCTTAATTGCAACTAGAAAATATCTTTCTCTATTTTGAGGTGTACCATAATCAAGTGCAGTTAAAACGTGGTCGTATAATGAATAACCTAGATTTTCTAAATCTTGTTTAAAAAGACTTAAAGTTTTTCTCATTTTAGAATTAGTAATAGCAGCTACATTTTCAAAGATAACAACCTTTGGTGGATTATCCATTTCTCTTATAAATTGTATCATCTTCCAACCTAGAGATGATCTAGTATTACTATTAAAATCAAATCCACGTCTTATACCAGCCATAGATATATCTTGACAAGGAAAGCCACCAATCCAAATGTCGCAGTAAGGAAGATCTTTACCATTTATTTTTGTAATATCCCCAAGATTATCTTTTTCAGTTTTATTATGAATAGCACAATAACTTTTTACCGCCCATTTATCTATTTCACAAAAAAATATTGATTCATAATTATTAATAACACCATTATCTTTTAATCTCTTAAAAGCCATTTCAGGACTACCAATACCAGAAAAGAAAGTACCAACTTTAACATTATCTTTATTTAACTTTATAACCGGATAATTAAAATTAAAAAGATTTATACTAGGATTGTTTATTCCCATTATCCTTTTTCTTTTTAGTAGGGTTAGCTCTTTTAGTAGGTGTAGTCTTTTTAGTTTCTTCCGGTTTAAATAATTCTTTTTCTATTCTAAAAGTGTCTAAATCAAAAAGTTCTAATTTTTGAAAGTCTGGATTATCAATTTTTATTTCATCAACAATTTTATATTTTATAGGATAATCACTTATTTGTTTTAATTTAGTTTTGATAGGATCCATACGAGCTCTTAAAAATAATGCGTCGCCAACTTTAAAATTAATTAATTCATCAGTAGTAAGCAAATCTCTACCAGTTAAAGAAGTATCACTTGATAAATTAAAATCAGCTTTACCATATCTATTAGAAGATGATGTCCTAGTAGTTTTTATTGTATATTTTCCTAGTCGGTTTGATATTTCTCTAGCAGTATTATAATCATTTGTAAGAAGATAACATAAATTCATATTTGCTTTAATAGTAGTAGATTGATCTCTATAATGTTCTTGTATCATTCCAAAATCTTGAACGACACCATATATTCTAATTTTTCTGGATCTTGCAACTGTCAGTTTTTTTGATAATTCGTTGATATGTATAGTATTACAAAGTTCTTCCAAGATTAAATTAACTCTAACATCTAATTCGCCATTAGGACTTTTTTGAGCTTCTTCTACTAAAGTCTGATAGACTTGATTCACAAATAAGCCACCTATAAAATGACGAGATAACTTTTCATCAGGTACTACCAAAAATATTGCAGTTTTTTTCTTGCCAATATCACGCATATTAAAAGAAGTTTTACTTGTTATATAACTTATACCAGTATCGCCAAATACTTTTAATTTTGAAGCCAATATAGAGAAGATAGTAGCTCTTGTTTCCCCACGAGCAAAATTACCAGCAGAATACAAATTTTTAGCAGTATTACCGAAAGGCCTATCATCAAAATATTTGTCTAATGAGTTTTGATCCCCATACTTTTTAGCACCGTGTTCTACTAACAAATTATAAATAGAATGAAAATGTATTTGATTTTCATTTTTACAATCTTCAATTAAAGCAAGACATAAAGCACTTAATACAGAAGAAGATGATTCTTGCCAATACTTATCACGACTATTAACTTCTTCACATATTGCATTTGATAAGTCATTAACTGTTTCAACTTCTTTTTCAAAATTGTTTTCTTTATAATATTGATATGCTAAAGTAAGAGGATTCCAAAAATCACTATTTTTAGTATCTCTTAAATTAATAACTTTAACATCATAATCTTTTTTCTTTAAATAATCATAAGTATATTTATATAATTCGCCCTTAACATCATTAATAATCATTGACTCATTACTATCAGCTAGATTAAAAATTAGTGGTAATATGACACTAACAGTTTTACCAGATCCAGTACTACCAACAATTAAATTATGATTAGAGCTTGTATCAACATAGTATTTATTATTTTCTATTGCAACAACCATACCACCTGATTTATTTTCTTTTCCAAATTTCCAAGTAGTAAAGTTATCTTTAATTTCTTTTATACTAGCAAATTTACTACTACCAAATTCATTAGAACTTACACGTTCTGGGATACCATTAGTAGAGTGAGAGTTCTTAACCTTAAAATTATATTTATAATAAGTTATAAGAAAAATGAAAAGGATCTCTAAAAGCAAGATCCCCATAATCATTTTTTTATCATTTAATATTATCTTAATTAATTCTATTAAATTAAAATTAAAACTTAATTTAAAATTATTTTGAACTATGTTTATAAAATTCGGTAGAAAAAAGATAATTAATAATAGAGAAATAATAACTACTAAACAATAGTTAAATTTCTTTATTTTAACAACCCCCTTTAAATCTCTTTTCCTTGTAATTCTTTTTCTAAAATCTCTTGTAAATATCTTTCTTCATTTTTACTTTCAGATTCTAAAAAATAATTAGCTTTTTTAATAAACTGTTTGAATCTAATATTTTTATAAAAAGATTTATTTTTATAATTAATATATTTTTCTTTTGTATAACCAAAGTGAGATAGTGATTTATAAAAATCAGTTGCATTTATATCTTCTTTTGTCATTCTAACAGCAGTAAATACATTATCAACATTAACATCTAAATTTGATCTTTTAATCCAATCACTTAATAACTTTTTAATATCATTATCAGATAATTCAGCAAGACAACCAAGTTTATATAATTCTTTAGCATACTTTAAAATAGTAGAGTTCTTTTTTACAGGACGACTTTTAAAATTC
The DNA here is from genome assembly GCA_900547995.1 of uncultured Mycoplasmatota bacterium. Classification (GTDB taxonomy): domain Bacteria; phylum Bacillota_I; class Bacilli_A; order RF39; family UBA660; genus UMGS1045. The sequence continues at coordinate 23,043 of URIY01000020.1, read as the reverse complement.
ATATTCATTATATTAACTTTTAAAAATTCTTTCTGTCTTTTGATAAAGTCAGTAGAGTTATAAACTTTAAAGTTATGCAAAATATCATTTCCTATTTTAGAATATAAACGTTTCATTTTATTTTCTATATATTTATTATTTGCATTATTACCATATAACTTTTTTTGTTCTCTTTGTATTTCTTCTAAACTATGATAGTATTTTTCAAATTCATACTTGATAGTGTCGTGATATAAAATTCTTTCTATAACTTTATTAATATCTTTTCTACAATAATCTAAATTCTTTGAGTTATATTGAAGTCGGCCCCTTTTTGGTAGTTTATCATATAGATTCAATAAGTCTTTATTTAATGCTTTTCTATATTTACTACTAAAAAATAATTCTTTATCAACTTTTGTAAAATTGTTTTTTCTTATCTTATATTCCAAACCTAAAAATAAATAATCTTGTTCCTGATAAAAAGATTTGTTATCTACTAAATAAGAAGCAATATTACTTTTTAAATATTTTATTGATGACTTTTCTAATGTATCTTTTTTTCTTCTAGTTTCTTTTTCAAAAATAGTAATATGAAGATGTGGATTATCAGTATCATTATGTTTACTTGCATACCACTGTGTATTAGTTAAGTCAAAATCATTATCTAATAAAAATCTAGGCATAATAGATTTAGTCATCATATAATAATCTTGTTTAGTTTTAAGTCCAGATTCTAAAGCAAAATCTGGTGGGAACGAAATAACTAAATTCCACATTCTACCTGATTCATCTTTTGGCAAATCTTTTAATATATCTTCTTTTTTTATATCTCCGTTTTTATCCCAAATGTAATTAATATCATTATCAATAGTATCATCATATATTCCAAATTCTTTATCAAACAATTCATCACTAGAAGAAAAGTCTTTTAAACTTTTTCCGTCAGCACCGTCCTTTGAAACATACTTACACCAACCACCAACTAACTTTTGAAAATTAACATCTTTCTTATAACGAACGATAGCTACTATATTACTACTCATCAGTTAGTTCCTTTTTATTTCTTAATTCACGAATATTTTTTAATACTTGTTCTCTTGCAACTTCTGTTATAGGGTGATTTACTAAATGGGTATTTAATTCAGATCTTGTCTGTGGTATATCAAAATATTTATAAGTCATATCATTTTGTAATATTATAGTTTCTATTCCTATATTATTTTTATTTAGCATAGTAAGTATTTTATAGAATTGTTTTTCATTAGCATTTTGTACTGTTTCTGTAATTAGTTCGACCAACTTTTTTTGTGTATCTAATAACATTGACTGTTCCAAATAATCTAATAAAACTAATTTACAATACTCACTTAATTTCATATTATTTTTATCAGCTTGATCTTGTAATAATTTTTTCTTATGTGGATCTAGTCTGAAAGCAACAATATTTGAATTTTTATTTTCATTCATTATTTACTATTCAATATACAATCCAAGTTTTCAAGTATATAATTTTTAATTATAATTTCTAAAGCAGTTTGAATTGATAATCCTTTTTTCTCAATAATCTTTCTAAATGCTTCTTCCATTTTTTGATCCACTTGTACTTTTAAATAATTATTTTTTTTATCATTCATTTATATAACCCCCTTTTATAAAATAATAAAATTTTAATATAACAACTTAAATATCTTTATTTATTTTTTCCATTTCTTTATCACATAAACTTGCAACCTTACAAGCACAGAAAACAAATACAATTAAAAATATTAGAATATTAATTCCTAAAATAATTAAAAATAATTTCATAAAATCCTTTCTATCTTCGGCCAAGAGTTCGGCCAAAAAAATGTACTAACTTTTAAGTTCTATTTAAAGCAGGATAAATCCTGTTTACAAACAATTCGCCAGTGGCGAATTTTCCCTTATTTCATAAGGGTTTCTAAAAAACACAAGTGTTTACATTTTATCTTTTTGTTATACAATCGTTAACTTCTTACCCTTTGAAAAATAAGGGGTGTATAACAATCGTACACACTTTTTGAATATATATTTTTTAGAAAATCGCCACTTTTTGAATTGCTTTTTTGCCAAAAGTTCGGCCATTAATTATTAAGATTATGTAATGGATTAAACTCTGGTGTAGTGGGTAGATTACCAAATGGATTATTAAAACTTTTAGAATTATAATCATATAAGATATAATCTTTAGCAGTTATTTTATTTTTAATAATAGTAGTGGGATCGGTATATTCAAACTGATTTGTTTTAGCATTATATACTTGTAAAACTAAATGCAAGTGAACCCCTGTTGCTCTACCAGTCATTCCCATAATACCAACTTGTTGACCTTGCTTAACTTCGTCGCCCACATTGACAGTTCTTGAATTTTCTTCTAAATGCCAATATCCAGATCTATAAGTAGTTCCATTTATTTTATGTTCTATTAAAACATATTCAGCGCCAGCACTATCAAGAGTACTAGCAACAACTTTACCGTCAGCTATTGCAACTATATTTTTTGTATTTACTGGGACAATATCTATACCATTATGTTTTGATTTTTCATTAGTAAATGGATCATCACGTAGTCCATAATCAGATGTGATAGTAAAGTTATTTGTATCAAATGGAAGTACAAAAGAAGTTTTATAAGTCATCTCTTGATTACCAAACAATGAAGTTAGTAAAGCTACAATTATTAAAACAATAAAAATGATAAATGCAACTGGAAGTAGTGCAATTATCATTTTACCTTTCATTATAGTTGATACAATATCTTTAATTATCTACCGCCACCTTTACCAAATAATTCTTTTTCTTCTGGTCTTAAATGAACGAAGATAGGTATTCGTTTGTCGTGAGTAATAACAAATAGTGCTTGACCTTTACCCGCAGTTTGTAAAAACCTTCTTTCATTTTCACTTAATCTTAATACTTTTTGAAGTGAAATAATTTCTTCACTTCCTTGAGCCATAATGATTTGATAATCAGAATTATCAACAATAACTTGACCGTATCTAACTACTTCTGGTGAAGTAAAGTCAATCATATTTTGAGTACACACAATTAAACTACCATTATATTTACGAATCCTTTTAGAAGTTCTTTTTAAAAATTCTAGTCCGTCTTTATTTTCAGGATCAATTAATAAATGAGCTTCATCTACAATTAAAATAACTTGTTCGTCTCTATTTTGACTAATAATGTGCCAACACAAAGACAAGATATTAAAGAATTGAGTTCTTAATATAGTGTCATCACTATCAAGTAAAGTATGAATATCAAATACTATAAAATCAGAGTTTAAATCTAAATTAGAATAATTATTCCATAATTTACTATCAACACCGGTAGCCATTCTTCTAACAATAGCTTCTATTTTTTCTAAAGACTTAACTGTGTCATCATTAATTCTTTTATCATTTTTTGCATTTTCTAATTCGTTTTTTATTTCATTATGAAAATCAGTAATGATAGGATAATCTTTTGAAGATAACTTACTAACATCAGTATCTAGATCTATGTTTTTCTTTTTATATGTTTTTAAAAGTAATTCTTCAATTTTAGTAAGTTCTAATTCTGTTAAGTCTTTAAAATAATATTTTATAAAAGTTCTAAATGTTTGTAAGTGTTTTATTACAGCTACATTATTATCTTCATCATTAGCAGAATTTTTAATTTCTAGTGGATTAATAACAAATCCTGATCCGCTACCGCAGTCTATCCAATTCCCATTAAGAGTATTACATAAATCTTTATATTCACGTTCTGGATCTACACACAAAATACGAGTTCGTTTTTTACCACCACCACGAGCAAAATTACCACGTAATAACTTTTTGATTAAAGTAGATTTACCACTACCACTTTTACCTATAATACACATATTTGAGTTTGTTCTTTTATTAGTTCTTTTCCACAGATCAAATAATGTAAGACCGCCGTTTATGTCGTCACCAAGTATTATAGAATTACCGTCATCTTGTATAGATTCAAAGACAAAAGGGAATGAAGCCGCTACTGTCGTTGTAGGCATAGGTAGTCCAAAATTTTCTTGAAGTGGCATATCAAGAGTTGGTAAACAAGTTTTTAAACCTTGTTCTTGCTCGAATATCAACTGTGATCCACGAAGATTTAAACTACTTAAAGCAGACTTTATTTCTTTTATTCTTTTTTGTAATTCTTCTAAACTTTCAGCATAAGTAAAAAACACTACTGACATCAGTAGCATTTTTTCATTTTCACGATCCATTTTATTTGTTAGTTTCTCATAATCTTCTAATTGATTTTTGAGTACTATTTGATCGTTTCTATCTTTAGAATTAATAAACTTACTTCTAGTTTCTGTCATTCCTTTTTTAAGAGTTTTATTAACTTCTATATTATCCATAGGATTAACAGAAATCATCATACGAGTATTTTTAATGTTAGATAACATACCTAACCAACTTCCCCTAGCGTAAGAGGAGAAAGTATCAATTATAATACTTGTAGCGTATATGTCGCCAAGTAATATGTCTTTTTCATTAAACTTCATTGCAATAGGTGCAATTTTTTCTTTTAATGTTTTTAAACTACTGTCTTGTCTAAATACTTCAAGTGATGAAGTAGGATTAAGATAGACAAATAGTAATTCTTTTATTTCATCAGTTTTAGCTTGAGATGAAGATAGACCTATATTAGATAATTGAGATACAATATCATTTATTTTAGATTTTAACAATTTAACATTGTCTTTATCTTCATCAATTAATAAATAAAATTCACGATTGTTTACTAAATTATTATTCATTATTGTATCAGCATATTTTATATCTTCTTCTAATAATTCTTTTTTAATTTTATCATCAGTATTTTTAGATAAATATAATAAGTTTTCTATGTGCTCTGATAAACTAATCGGCTTATCAAGAGCAAGTATTTTAAAAGGATATTCTAAACTTAATAATACTTTTCTAAATTGAAATATTTTAGATGTTTGTTCTTCATTAGAATATAGTTGAAGATTAATGCTATTTACTTTTATAATACCAACAACTTTGTCATTATCAAGATATAATAAATCATTCCAAACTTCTTTAAAAGGCAACCATTCAAGAATAGATTTATCAATCTTTTTCTTTTTATTCTTATTCAAAATAACCCCCAAATATTATGAATTACATATTCATTTTCATAGTATTATAAGTATCATAGAAAATACTATCTTTATTATCAGCACCAACTTCAAATAAGCAATCTAAAATTTCTTCACTAGACATCTTTGTAGCTATTGAATAATCTACTATAATATTATCTATATTTTCTACAATTCCATTATAATATGGTCGCCAATTTTCATTCTTAACTTTGTTTTTGGTATATTCGTATATTTTTTCTTTTGCTTTTAGAAGTGTTATATACACTTCATCAAGATTCTTATTCATAAATTTTATAACCCCCTTAAATTTTTATTTGTTTTGTTTCTTCAAATTTCTTTTTGAAAGTAGGAACAGAAGTTTTAATGTTATGATTAATAGATAGCTCCTTATTATTAGTTATATTTATATTTTTTTGTTTTTCTTTATCTAAACCTTTATCATCATTAACTTTATTTTGACTATCTAATTTATCTTGTTTAATCATTTCTTTTAGTTTATCCTTAACTAAACTTTCTATTTCTTTTTCATATTGTTTTTTAGTTTCTTTTTTTTTATGATTTTCAATTATTTTTTCTTTGGTATTTTTGATATGTTTAGGTATATTTAAGAAATCTTTAACTTTATCTAAAAATGTTTTTTCAACTTCAATATCATACAAAGAAAAAGTAATATCTAAAATTTCTTTACGAGACATTTTATTATTCATAGTATAATCAACAATAATATTATTTAGTCCTTTAATAGTGTTCTCATAAGAAGTATTACTATTATCATTTAAAGCCGCTTTTGCTATGAATTTTTTTGTTTCTACAAGTTTATAAAGCACATCATCAACTTTATTATTCAATTACATACCCCCTTTATATTTAAGAATTATATTTCTTATATTTTTTTTGACTTGTTCTAAATTTTAACATTTTAATTAGAATACTTAAAATATTACCATTACCATTAGGCATAGGTAGAGTTATTAAAAATGTAAGTATAGGAAAAAATGAGAATAAAAACACTTTTAATAAACCTTTACCAAATAATCTAGCTAATAAATAACCAACAAAGATTGATATTCCTAAAAAGATAATTTCTTTAACACCATAACCTTTAAAAATCTCTCTTTTAACTCTTATGTTCTTTGGTATTAGATACATTTATATTCCCCCAATCAACATTAGTTTTATATGTAGGTGTATCATCATTTAATGATGAATAACGATTATCCATAAAGTCTTTATATGTATCAATTCTTTCTGATAAAGATGTAGTAGTATCCATATTGATATTATCACTTATATTACCAGATAAATCACTTACTTCAGGATCAGAAGAAGATATATCACTAGAACTATTATCAGGACTTTCATTATTAAGATTACTATTAGAATTATTATCTTCATTGCTAGAAGCACTGTTTGAAACACTTTCTAAATTTGAAGATGAATTATCCATATTAGTATCAGCACAAGCTCCAGAACTATCACTATTTGAATTGTCGGTATTAGAGTTTGAACTTGTAGAATTATCTACTGTCTTACCATATTTAGACATAGCGATCATACTTGTACCTAAAGCAGCTAGTGTATGTAATTCACTCATATTTGCACCAGCACCAGTATTTGCATTAAGTAATGCAGAAACTAATTGAGGAGAAGCTATTATAAATAATAAAGCACCTATAACAATTAAAATAACTGACATTACATAATTTGTTCCAGATGATACTTGACCGAAAACATTAAATAAGATACCTATACATAAGTATTGAACTGTCGTGACTAAAAAAGTACCCATAACACCCTTACACCAAACTTCAAAAGCGTGTGATTTGTTCGACACTAAAGAAGTACATACAAAAGGTGCTATGGCCTTATAGAGAGCTAACTCTATAATCCTTTTAGCAACTTGTATTCCTATAAAGAAAAGAAGTACTACAACTACTAAACCTACCAGAAATATTGGAAAAGTACTAAAGCTATACTTATAAACACCACTGTCAAATAAACCGTCATCTTCAACTTCGTTATAATCAGCGGTAAACCAGTTTTCTATAAAATATTTTTTATGTTCTTCTTTCATCTTGTCATCATCAGCAAAAGCATTAAGTATCATTGATGACATACTAGATTCAAAAGAAGTAGCACTAGCAGTATTATTTGATGATACAGAAACAACATACTGTGTCATTTTTGAAGATAAATCATAACCCCAATTAAATATAGGTGGAATTAAAAACATCATAACGACACAGAAAACAATACCTTTAAACACCCTAGTAGGTGAGCTATTATCATCTTGATCTACAAAGTATCTCATAATCAGTTCTAATATAACTTTTAATATTAACCAAGTACAAGCAACAATAATAGCAGATGAATAGATTTTATTTACATAAGGATTATCAAAAAATTTAAACTTCCATATATCATCAATTATTAAAAACATTCCGTCTAGTAGAAGTAATACACCTTTAGCAAGAAACCAGAAGATAGAACGGACGGCGTCCATTAACCAACTTGCTGATTCTTGTTGAACGACTAATACTTGTAGCATAATATTACCTATATAGTTTTAGTATAATCATTAACTAATTTGATTTCTAAACTTCCAATATCTTTAAACATTTTTTTAGTTATATAAATAGCGTTTGGTGTTAGTTTTCTTTGCCAAGCAGAATTTTTTGGAGACCATTTGAAACCACGAGATTTTAATTCATCTCTTGTTTTTTCATCTGGCTTTTCATCAAAGAAAACTTTTACTCTCATATCTTCTTTATCAAAACTAACTTCGCCATTATCAAAATAATAGCGACCTGTTTCTATGTTATCTATTTTATCTAGTGTTTGTAATCTATCTTTAACAGCTTTCATATTTTGATTAGAATTAGCAAGAACATAAGGTGGTAATTGTTCCGTTTTATTAAGTCTTGCTTTTTTATTAAAATCTAAATACGATTGATGTTTAGTTTGTAAGTATTCTAACTTTGCTTCTAGTTTTTCTTTAGCTAATGGATCATCAGAACTTATTGGCTCATTATATCCATTCTTATATTTTAATATTATTTCATCTTTTGAATAAGCATTTTTCAACATACTTTCTGTATTATCATAGAACTTATTTATTTTATCATTTATTTCATCTATTTTTTTATCCATTCTATCAGCAACTTTTTTAAACTTATTAGAATTATATTTTGCTGGCCCAGCAACATTAACAGGAACAAAATTAGCAGATATACTTAAATATTCATTATAAATATTTGTTATTAATTCTTTAAATTGTTCTGTCCTTTTTTTAACAATTTCTAATTGCTGTGGATTAAGAGTACGACTACTAAAAGTATCTATAAACTTTTTATAATCACTTTCAGCACTTTCTTTGATATGAGTACCACGATTATACATACTTTGATTATTACAACGCTCAATCAATTCGTTATTTAATTCTATATTCATAAAACCCCCTTAAATTTTTATAAACCTTTATAATAACCAGATAACTTTTTATTTATATTTTCAATTTCAAATGTCTGTCTATCTATAATAGAATTAACATAAGCAATATCATTTAACTTTAAATCTTGCTTTATTAAAGTTCTTATATAATCAGACATAGAAATATCTAACTCTTGAGATCTTTTTTCTAACTTCTTTTTCAAGTCTTTTGAAATATAAAAAATAAATTTTGTATTATATCTTCTCATTTTTTTACCCCCTTAATTTTGCAACTACAATTAGTCTTTTATTACCATTATTTTCACAAGTAATTAATGTCAATATTTTTTCATTAATCACACTTTTAAAATAAGACATATCATCATCATTAATTGTATGTTTTTCCACTATTTCATAAATATATGTAGCTTTATGAGATACAATTTTAATCTTATCGCCTATACTGGAGTAGTGTAAACTTTGAAATGTATTATAAACACTATGACCGGCAATTATGAGATTACCAAATTCATCATCAATTCCAGCAGAAGTACTTAATGTTCCAACTAAACCCTTATCTAGTGTTTTCTTATCTGTTCCGGAAGTTATTAATCTTTGAATACCAGATTTTAATTCTATATAACCAAGATAATTGTTAGTCAAATGTATTTCTTGTTTTTTAGGAGTTTCTACAATTTCTTCTGTTTGTTCTTCTTCAATGGTAGGTGGTGGAGTATCTTCTTCAAACATTGTTTCAATCACTTGTTTTGTTTCTTTATCTATTTTGTAATTACAATATATTTTTTTAAAACAAATAAGGGCTGATATTAAAATCAATATCAACCCTAAAATTTGTATAATCTTATTTATTTTTCTTTTTTGCATATATTAATAATCCTAAACCAAGAACAGCAGTACTAATTATAATAATTGAGCTAGTTAAATCAGTATTAAATGTTTTTGGCATTTCTACTTTTTCATTAGTCATAGTAGCTTTAACAACTTCGCCATTTTCTCTAATTTCAAAATACATTTTTTCGGTATTTAAAATATAATCAGGTGAAGCAGTTTCAACTTCTTTAATATAGTAGCGTCCATATTCTAAATTATCAATAATGATTTTACCGTTTTCATCAGTTAATCCAGAATAGATTAATTCGTCAGTATCAGCATTATAAATTTCAATTTTAGTATTAGGAATAGGATTACTTGTTGATAAATCTACTTTAGTAAATTCTAAACTACCTTTGATTTTTTCATTTTTCATATTAGCTTTAACAACTTCGCCATTCTCATTAATTTCAAAATACATTTTTTCTTCATTTAATAAGTATGATGAATCAGAAGTTTGTTTTTCTAAAATATAGTATCTTTTACCATTAGATAAAGGTAAATCTTTAATAATAACCATTCCTTTATCATCTGTTGTATAAGTACCCATTAAAACGTCATCTTCTGTATAAATTTCTATGACTGTGTTAGGTAGTGCTTTATCAGTAGAATAATCAGTTTTAGTAAATTCTAGTGTTCCTTTTGGTAGATAATTTTTTAATGTAAATGTTTTAGTGATAATAGGAGTATATTGATCCTTATATACTAATTCAAATTCATAAACATTATTATCTATTAAATGAGATAGAGAACTAGATACTTCTTTCAAAGTATATTTTTGAAGTTTCAAATTATCTAATCTAGCATAACCGTTTTCGTCAGTAGTAATAGTTCCCACTAGATCATTGTTTTCGTCATACACTTCAAATACTACATTAGGAAGTGGTATTGTTTCATAGGTGTATTTACCATTTTCAATAACTAACTTTTCGCCAGTTTTCTTTATTTCAATAGCACCTTTAACTTCTTTATTTGTAAATCTTAATTCTAGTATTTTATCAAAGTCATCACTACTAATAATATTAGATTTTTCATTAATACTAAATCTTAATGGCTCACTATTCCATAGATAACCATTAATTTTTTGATCTACTTCTTCAAGTTCATAATCTCCACTATTAAGTGGATATGGTGTAATTAGCATACCAGTATCATCAGTTTCAAATTCACAATAAGTTTTGCTATTAGGGTAAGCTACCTTTTGACATACATATTTACCAGTAGATAATTCTTTAATTTTGAATTTTATACCAGCTATAGCAATTCTATTACCCGAATCATCAACTTTAATAATTTTTACTCTTGAAGTTATTTCGGCATTACTAAATACTTTATTAATAGTAGGACCGCTTTCTGTTATAGAGAATTTATAATCATCAATCTTTTCAAAACCACTAGGTGTTGATAATTGTCTTAAAATATAATCCCCAAATGGTAAAGTGAAGTAAATTTTACCGTCGCTATCTGTTTTTAAAGTTTTGATTAAATTATTGTTGTAGTCATATATACCAAATTCAACATTTACTTCTGGTGTCATTATTTGAGTTTTATTAGAAGCTACAACTTTTGTTATTTCATATTTTCTTTCAATAACTTTATTACTAATATTTATACTAGCTAGTAAATTGTCTTTATCTAATTTAAAGTAATATTTTTCAGTATTTAGAACATAACCTTTTGGAGCTTCAAGTTCTTTAATGTAGAATACATTTAAACTAGGAAGATAATCACTTATTGCATAAGAATTACTATCAGTAGTTAAAGTAGTAATTAAATTATCATTAACATCATAAACACCAAATTTAGCACCAACTAAACTAGCTTGACCGCTTGGTGTAGTTGTACCAGTATCAGCGTCAGTCTTAATAATTTCAACACGACCACCTTTAACATTTAATTTAACTTTTGCTACTACTGGATCGTGTACGCCAAACATTCCCATTTTTTGACTTTTACTATCTTTACCTACAAAAATCATTGTAGGATCAGAAGTATAAGTCTTTTTAATTAATGATACAGTAATCTCGCCAACAGCATTAGGAGTTATATTTAATGTATTTCCATTAATACTAGAAGTAGCATTATCACTTCTATAAATTTCATATCCAGATAATACACCAGTATTATCAGTAAATGATACTGTTTGACCTATGATAGCGTCTTTTGTTTCATTGTTAAAAGAAGGCATTGTATAATGTGAGTTTACTAAAGACATTATGTCATTTCTTTCTTTATTAAGATTTATAAAACTACCATTACCATATTTTTCAGTCCAGAACTCTACAATTTGACCGCCTGTTGTTTCCCAAATTAGAGATTGAGCTGCAGCTCTATATCTTAAAGTTTGGTGTCCCGGATAGTTGTATCCATAGTATCCAATTAATCCAATCTTTTGATTTATTTCATCAGAGTATGGTGAGTTGATATAACCAATCGCACCGTCGTAATCGTGAATAGTAATATTTACACCCGGCTCTATACAATAAGCAGCTTTACCGTCCATATCATATAGTTTCCATTGAGCCGACATATAAGGTTGTCCGCCACCACGACGAGTATAAAAATAACCGTCAACCGCTGTTTCAGTTAGTGTAGCAGCAAAGACATTTGTAAAACCTACTAAAAATGAAAATGCACCAACTACTAAAGCTAGCACACTTTTTAAGTTTAATTTCAATTTTCATTCCCCCTTTAATCAATATAAAAAGCGACCAAAATTAATTGATCGCCTTAAAAATTTTATTTGTAATATTTATAAGTACCGTCATTATAAAAAACTTGTATTTTATAACCAACCAATTTACCATTATATGCAAATTGCTTGCAAGATGTATTTCTAATATTATCTGTATCAGATAAAGCAACATCAATGCTATCAGTATGACATTTGTTAAATTCATCAGCTTTATAATCTACAAAATTAACTAGATTATTATATTTATCATCAACTTCAGGCACTTGTTCTATTACATCATTTGTTTTAGTTTCATTTTTATTTGAAATATTATTTATTTGTTTTTCTTCATTTCGATTGGATTCTTGTTTTTGTTCTGGAATAGTATTTTTTATTTCTTCATTTTTATTATTTATTACTTTGTTATTTGAAGTGTTATTTTCTTTAAGTTCTTCTTTAGATTCGTTATCATTTATTATAGATGATATTAATTCTTCATCAATAATATTTTTCTTTTCTGTTTCTATATTTTCTTGAGCTACTGATTTATCACTTTTGAGTTTATTACTATTGTAATGAATACCCCTTACATAAGCACTTATAAAACCTATAAAAACAATTACTAAAAATACTTTTAAAATTTTTCTTAACATAAGACACGTCCTTTCTTTACAAACACTATAACGCGCTTTTAAAAAAAATACAGCGCCTAAAATGAAATTTTTATATATTTTTTTATACTTTTAGTTCTTTTTCTGTTGAAATGTCATCTTTTATTGACTTTGAAGATAAAAAAGTTATCCTTTCAGCAATTATAGAAATAACATTATCTTTATTTTGTAATCTACCTTTGACACCAATCAAATCGCCCTTACGACAATATTGAGATGTAGTTTCAGCAATGCCATTCCATATTGCAACTGGGAAGAAGTCTGTTTCATATTCGCCATTAGCATTTTTAAATGGTCTTTGGACCGCTAGCGTAATATTTGATACTTTTCCTTTTTCAGTTTCTTTAAGTTCTGGATCATTAACAATTCTACCTATAATTAAAGATTGATTCATCATTCATACACCCCCTTAAATTCTAAATTTAACCTTATTTTTTCTAATTCAATTAGAAGTTTCTTTAATCTATTTTGATCTAAAGAATTTTTATATCTTTTTAATTTCATTTTTTTATAAAATATGTTAAGCAAATTTTCTACAAAGATAATATCATCTAAACCGTCGATTATCTTTTTTTCAACAAAGTAGTTATCAATATCTCTTTCTATTATTTTAAAGTACTGACAAGTTTTTATAATTTCTTTTACAAGTTTGTATTGATCCATAATCTTTTATTTGAAGTAAGCTAGAAGCCAATTAACAAATTGAACTACAACAAAAACACATACACCAGCTATTAGTGTTGTACGTATCTTACGAAGTGAAGCAGCTTTTTGATGATCTTCTGATGAGACCATATACATAATGCAATCTTTTAAAACAAAAAAGCCCGTAGCACCAGCCACGAACATTTTTAAGTAATTAGTTGCGTCTCCAATAAGACGCAGTATATCATTTAAAATACTATCCATTTAATTATATAACCCCCTTTAAAATTTATAAGTTTACTAAATTTTTAATATATATATTTTTTTATTTTGTTGTAATTCATAAAATTAAATAGTTTAGTCAATATTTCTATATGTGCTTTCTTCAAAGATATTAATTATGATTCTAACTATATTTATAAAAACCAACCTCCTTAATTCTTTAAATCAGTACTTTAATTTTTTCTAACACCTCCAATCTAAATTAGTGCATTAAAAAAAGTGCCACTTGCGACACCTTATTTAAAACACCTATCATCAAGACCAAGAGCGGATACGAATTTGATACAAGCACTTTTTTTGATATACCTAACTTTATCTTTACCATAAGATATTATATCCATAATTTCATCTTCATCTTTACATTTGTAAAAAGTAAGATCAAATACTTGTAATTCAATATCATTAAGCTTTCTTAAAGCTAAAGTTATTTTAGACAATAATCTTTTTCTTCTATTTTCAAGTTTTGTTTCTAACATCATATTTCTTAATACGCAGTTTTCTACAACCGAATTATTAATAGGTACAAATTGTTCGTACCTTACACGATAGTCAGCTGTTATTTTCGGTAAAGAAATTTTGTCATCAGTTCTTTTTAGATACTTAAATAACTTAAAAATATCCGTGATTATGTTTTTAAGTTTAACATAATCATACATTAATAGCTCGTCCTTTCCTAAAAGTGTGTTCTTCATATACTCATTCCCCCTGATCTAAATGTGTATCCAAAGTAAAAGAGCAACAGATACTGAAAGACAAAGTCTTACTAATACCCATTGCTCTAAATATCAATATTTTATTACTTGATTTATTAACAGGAAATTTTGGGGAAACAAACCCTACATTTTTATTTTTACTAAATAAGTTAGCTTGATAATAAATGTAAGAAAATGCAACCATCTATCCAATCCCCCCTTTAATTGAAAAGGAAGCAGCGCGTGTTAAGGCCATAGAAATAACCAAAACAAAGGATACGTACTACTTCCTCAACATCATAAATCAAAAATTAAATTAATTGTTGACTATGATATACCAAAATCTACCAAAAATCAAGTGTTTTCAATGAATTTTGCTTGAAAAATCAAGAAAAATGACTGAAACAATTAAAAATTGATATTTAGATATGAAAAAAACATTACTTCAAACATCAAAGTATTTCAGTTGATATTTGAAAATAATGTCTCTCTGGATACATTTATTTCATATCTTAACATAATTATATCATAGCTTTGTTTATAGTCAATAAGGATAATTTGTCTTAAAAAAAGCGATAAAAATGTCTTATTAAAATCTCGTAAACACTTGTAAACATTAGGGTTAATAAAAAAGATACTTTTGGTAATAATAACATATTGACAGGTATAGATATTTTTTTAGTGCAAAAAACATAGTCTTGCAATACTAATTTAGTCTTGCGTGATTAACAGAATTAAAGGATTAACCATTAAAATTATTATAGGTGGTGTAAACAATATGAAGATAAATGACGCGATTGCTAAAAGAATTAATGATTTATGTAATGATAAAGAATTAGCATACAAATTAAATAAATCTGATAATATATCAACAAATAAATTAGCAAGTTTAAGTTATATAACTCAAAGCACAGCTCAACACTTAACTGATGGTAGAAGTAAAAATCCAAAAATTCTAACTATTGCTAGAATAAGTAATGGCTTTGGACTTAAATTAAAAGATTTTTTTGACGATCCAGTATTTGATGATATTGATTTAGAAGATTAAAAAACTGTAATGATGAAAAAATTTACTCATTACAGTTTTTTATTTGCTTTTCTTCAGTTCTTCCAAGTATCCAATCCAAAGAGTAATTTGTTATAGTACTTATATTAATTAAAATTTCTGAATTGATTAATTTTTCGCCTCTTTCATAACTTGCAAGAGTAGAAAAAGAATAATTCAGTTTTTCTCCCCATTCTCTTAAAGATAAATTCATATATTGTCGTATTTCTTTCAATCTAATACCTACCATATTCAAATCTAATGAAGTCTTTTTGGGAATATATTTTCTAACATTATTTAACTTAAGCATATAATCAATATTAACCTTATATATGTCGGCTAACTCAATAAGTCTTTTAGTTGGAATTGGTATTCTATTATGTTCCCATTCAGAATAAGTTGATTCATTTACTTTTAACATATCTGCAATTTCTTTTGATTTTAGATCTTTTTCATACTTTAAATCTTCTAGTCTATTATCATTCGCATTCACAATTAAATCACCTTGCTTCCCAAGGTTAATTTTTACATTTTTTTAGTAAATATAAGCTTTTCTTCTCTAAATAAGCACAAAATGTGGTATAATATTATTGCAGTACAAAAAATTGAAATTAGGAGGTGTGAAATGAGTAGATATTCAGAAGATAGTTTTGACATTACAAATATGAGTTTTTTAAACATTCTGACAATTATAGCTATATCAGTTATTACGTTGATAGTTTTAAAATTTAATTATGATTTAAGTGTAATGTATTGCAATGCTAATGAAATTCCTTTAGATTTTATTTTGCCTGTTAGTGGAGTTAGTTTTGTTGTTGGTATGACTATTACTTTATTTGCTTTTGAACTTATAGGTTTATATTACTTATGTAAATTATTAAAAAAAGTACCTTTTTTTAATAAGATATTTAAAACTCAAATAATGTAATGTGGTGGTTGGTATGAATAAAAAGGAAATGTTTGAAATAGTATTATGTGTCGTATTAGTAGTTTTAATGATAGTGTATAGTATTTATGTAATTTTGGATGAACAGGAAAAAACAAAATATTATAAAAAGACTTTTTATTATGTGACTGATTGGGGAAAATACAATAAAATGGTCCAAAGGCAAAGAAAAATTATCACAAAGAAAAAGGTACAACTCTATTTATTAAAAGTTTTAGTATTTATGAAAGAAGTGTTTATATGGAAGGATTGACATCAATACAAATTGTTTTGTTAGGACTTGGTGGTATAGGGATACTAGTAGTTATAATTTTTTTAATTAGAGTTAATGACAAAGGATACGACTATGATAGAATTTTAAGAGAATTAAACGAACAACAAGAAAAGGATTTAGAAGAACTAAATGCTGGCAATAAAGAAATAGATAAAATAGAAAGTGAAATTTTAAAGTGCAAGAAAAAACTAGGAATGAAATTGTTTGATAAATAACTATTTTTATATGGTAAAATATTATTGAGGTTGATTACAATGGAAGAAATATTAGTAGATGAAAATGGTTATAAACAATTCTTTGAAGAATTAAAAAGACTGGAAGATTTAAGTCGCTCTAATTCAGCACTAGGTAGTGAAGTATATAAAGATGCTGTCGGTGATGGCTGGCACGATAATTTTGCTTTTGAAGAATCAATGAGGGAAAGCAGAGCGATAGCAAAAAGAATTGACGATTTATTATCAAAAAAGCAATACTTAAAAATCGTTGATGATAAGGATAAAAAGGAAAATTTAGTTAATATTGGTGATAAGGTTAGTATTAATATAAAATATTCTGATGATGATATTGAAACAGAAGTAATAACATTAACAGGAAATTATATCCCCAATACTACTAATGAAATAAATGAAATATCTTTAAACAGTCCATTAGGAAAAGCATTGTTTAAAGCAAAAATTGGGACATCAACATCTTACTTTGTTGGAAATTCAGAGATATTTATAACCATTTTGGAAAAACTTAACAATTAAACATATAAAGTTAATAAATAAAAATAAACTACATAAAGTACATTGAATATACACAAAATAGAGCTAAATGCTTGATTTTTGAAATAATGTGTGTTAACATATATGACAAATTTTGGGAGGTGTATGTATGGAAAATATGGAACCAATCTATTTAGACCAAGACGGCTATAATGAATATCTTAAAAACATTGAAAAATTGAAAAAAGCAATTCAAGCAAACAATATGGGAAGAAAAGAAGCATTTGATGCTGGTGCTGGTGACGGCTGGGATTCCCCAGAGTTTGAAGAAATAGAAAGAACCAATATGAGATTAAGTGGTGAATTACGTAATATGTATGAATCACTAAAAAGAATTGTTATCATTGAGAAACATAACGATCAAGAAATAGTTGATATTGGAGATGTTATTGTAGCAGATATGATTTTCTCTCCAGATGATATGGAAGAAATGACATTTAAGCTAGTTGGTGCAAGTGGAGATTTCAATGCTGAAATTCAAGAAATTTCAATAAATAGCCCATTAGGAAATGCTGTTTATAAAAAGAAAATTGGAGATACTTGTTCTTATTCAGTAAATAACAGAAATTTTTCAGTTTTACTAAAACAAAAAATGGATTTAACAAAAGAAAATGGTGCCCCAGTAAAAAAATTAAAAAAATAATTTTTTATTGAGGTGTAATATGAGTAAAGTTAGCAATACTTTAACAATGTTAAGATTGTTAGAGAGTGGTAAAAAGTATTCAGTGAAAGAGTTAGCAGAAAAATTGGAAGTTTCGCCAAGAATGATAAAATCATATAAGGAAGAACTAGAAAAATGTGGAATATATATTGATACTATTCTTGGCAGATATGGTGGTTATGTGTATCATAGAAAACATAATTACAATATATCTTTTGATTATTTAGATGTTGATGCAATAGAAAGTGTTATATATAAATTAGATCTTAAAGAACAACAAAAATTAAACATTACATTAGAAAAAATAAGATCAATAGTTATTTATTCAGCAGATGAAAAAAGAAATATTAAAATTGATAAAGAAGATTTACAGAAAAAATATAATATTATTTCAAGAGCAATCCAAGAACAAAATATATTAACCTTTAAATTTCACAACAAAGAGAGACGATTTCAACCCTTTTCATTCACATATTATAAAGACTTTATTTATATTACGGGTTATTCAATAGATGAAAATGATATTAAAACATTAAATTTAAGTGGAATTGATGATTTAAAAATGTGATTTTGTAAAAAAAAGTCACATTTTTTTTAATGGTACGATATATCGCACCTATAACTGTTATAATCTTTCTTGAAAGGAAAGTTCCCCCTATGTTAATTTGTTGGGGGTAAGGTAGTAAGATGAATAATTTATTTGTTTCTCTATTATATCTTATAATTTCATTTTCTGCAACTTTGGTGATATATAAAAGATTTGGAAAATTTGGATTATATAGTTGGATGTGTTTGTTGGTTGTTATATGTAATATTCAAACGATTAAACTATCAGAAATATTTGGATTAACAATTTCATTAGGAAATATATCATATGGAGCTTTGTTTCTTACAACTGATATTATAAGTGAAAAATACGGTAGAAGTTCAGCAACAGAAGCAACAAATTTAAGTTTTGTTTTTATGATATTATTTACTATTTTAATGTATCTATTTTTGCAATACACACCGTGTAATTCTGATTTTTCACAAAATGCTTTTGAAACAATATTTAGTTTTATTCCACGTATAACATTAGGAAGTTTAACCGCATATTGTTTTAGCCAACGCTGTGATGCCTACTTATATGAAAAGTTAAAAAAGAAATATAATAAAGTCTGGATAAGTAATAATGTCAGTACAATAATTAGCCAAGTATTAGATACTACTATATTTGTTTTAATTGCTTTTGTAGGAACAATGAAACTTAATGAAATTATATCTTTAATGATTACTATGATAATTTTTAAGTGGATCATAGCAATATTAGATACACCATTTATGATAATAACAACAAAAATAAAAAATAATAAGGAATTGGAGTGATTAATTATGAAAAAATGTTTATTAAATGAAGAACAAAAAACATTAAAGTCAAATAACAAGATTGTAAAATTTGACTACGAGCATTATATTGACGCTTGTAAAGTTATGGCTGAGGAAATTAAAAAAAATTACAACTTAGATGAAGATAATATAGAATTAATAGGTATGGCTAGAGGCGGTTTACCTATGTTAGTTACGTTATCACATTTATTAGGAGTAAGAAAAGTATCAATGATTCAAACACAAATGAGTAATTCAGATAATTGCCACGATTACGGAAAATTTAGATATATGAGTGATAATATAGATAACTCTAAAAAAAAATGTATATTATTTGAAGACATAATTTATAAAGGAACAACTACAAATGGTGTTATTGATATATTAAAACAAAGAGGAAAAGAAGTTCTTGGGGTATATTCTTTGATAATTGATAATGGCTTCAAAGAAATTGAAATACCAAATAATGATGTAGATATTAAATATGCTTATGAAATAACAGAAGATGATTGGGTTTACTTTTTCTGGGAAACAGATTTAAGAGAAATAAAATAATAATTTAACATTTGGGAGGTGTTTATAATGATTGATACGAGAAATAATCCTATTGTAATTTCTGGCCCATCAGGTAGTGGAAAATCAGAACTTATAGAATATATCGAAAAGGAATATCCAACTTTTTTGGAAGCTACCGGAATAACAACTAGAGCTAAAAGAGAAATTGAAGTTGGAAGAATGTATTTTGTTAGTAAAGCAGAATTTGAAAATTTAATTTCAACAGATGGTTTAATAGAATATTGTATTTATAATAATAATTATTATGGAGTACCTAAAAGCGAATTTGAAAAATTGAAAGAATATCATTTAATGTTTAATGTTGGCTATTCATCAGCAAAGGAAATTAAGAAGATGTATGAAGATACAACTATGATTTATCTTATGCCACCTACAAAAGAAGAATTGCTTCGTAGATTAGGAGATCGTGGGGAGGAAAGATATTTACTAGGTATTCAAGAAACTATGAATTATGCCTTAAAATATGATTATTTATTGTTATCATTAACTAATGATATGAAAACAACAACAGATGACTTTATGGATATTGTAAATCAAAAGGAAGAATCAAAACAAAAAAGATTAATATTAGCTAAAAACAAAGATTTTATAACTAGCTTTTATAAAGGAAGGCACTAAAAATGATTTATGAATTGAATTTAGATGACAAAATAGAAGTTAGTAAAATTAAAAAGTTTTTAGCAGATAACTCTGATTCCGATTATATGCAAAGTATTGAATGGAATATTATTAGAAATGAAAAAACAAAATATTTTATATACTATGTTGAAAATGAAGAAATAATATGGAGTTGTAATTTGCTAGAGAAAGAGAAAAATAATGTTAAATATTTATATGCACCACGAGGACCTGTATTAAAAAATTCTAATTTTGATTTAATAAATTTATTCTTAAAAAATATAAAAGAATGGCTGGCAATAAAGAAATACACAACACTTGTAATTAATCCATATATAAATAAAATAGATTTAAAAAAGATTTCAAGCGAATACAATTATGCAATTACACAAAATACTGATTATAGTAATTTGCTTGATTCTTGTAAATTAGCAATTATGGATATAATATTTAATGAAGAAGAACTTATAAAAAAACTACCAAGTAAGTTTAGGCAAAATACAAGAAGATCATATCGCAAGGAATTAACAAGTAAAATTTCAAAAGAAGTAGATTTAGATAATTTTTACAAACTATATATTCAAACATCAGAAAGACATAAATTCAAACCACATACTATTGAATATTTCAAAAAACTTATATCAACTTATAATGATAACTTAATTTTTTTGGAAGTTTGGCATAACAATATTCCTCTAGCAATGAGTATCGATATTATTTATAATAATAAATTAATATATTTATACGGAGTTAGTTCAACTGAAAATAGAAATTTATTAGGAATGTATAATATGCAATGGGAAGCTATTAAGTATTGTATTAATAACAAAATACCGAAATATGATTTTGGCGGAGTATTCTGTGAAGAAAATGATATAGAGAATAAGGATTATGGGTTGTATAATTTTAAAAAAGGATATTGTTATAATGGATTTATTGATATTGTTCCAGATATAACTTTTACTTTTGGAGGTAATAAAAATGATTAATGTAGTATTTGAAGGATCAACTGGTGCAGGAAAAACAACAATCATAAAAAAAATAAAAAAGATATACGATAAAAAATATAAAGTCGGAATAACAAATGACATAGATAAAAGTTCCCCACTATATAAAGTTATTAAAGCAATGTTTGATGATAACGCATTAGTATCATTAAAAGAAAATTTTAACACATTAAGATATGAAACGTTGGTACAAGCAGCAGATTATTTGTTTTTAAGAGAAAAATTATATAGTGAAAATAATGATATAAATTTATTTGATAGAAATTATTGTTCTGTATATTCATATCAATCTGTATTATTAGAAAACAATATAAATAATTCACAAGAGTTTATGAATAATGTACTCTCTTGTATGAAGTCTGGTGAAAGAAAAATTGATTTACTGATATACTTTGATATAAATTTAAAAACATCTTTAAAACGTTCACAAGAAAGAGATAATAGAAAATTTACAAAGCAAGAAAAAGAAACATTTAAAAAGTTTAATGATAAATTAAAAGATTTTATTAGATATAATAATAGTGAATACAGTCTTTTAGTTATTGAAAATAATGATACAGAAGAAGAAATAATCAACAAAATAACGAAAAAAATTAACGAAATAATAGACGATAAAAAGAAAACAGAAGATGATAAATGGTATGAATTATACAAGATAGATATAGAAGAATTTGATAAACCTGATGATTATATTGAATATAAACTTAAATATAAGAAAAAATTTATTAATAAAGTGATTCAATATGCTGAGAACAAAAAAGTAATTGAAATGGGTTGTGGTACTGGATTAATGGCAGGATATTTACAAAAGTTAGGATTAGATGTTATTGCTCTTGATTTAAGTCAAGCAGTTTTAAATTATGCTTGCAAAATAGCAAAACAATCAAATATTATATCCCCTTGTAAATACGAACAAGGTGATATACTTAATTTAAAATATAAACTAAATACTTTTGATGTATCATACAGTAATGGTGTTTTAGAACATTTTACTGATGAAGAAATAATTGAAATTTTGAAGCAACAAATGAATATTTCTAAATATGTTATTTTTGGAATACCAAGCACATATTTTAATATGAATGAAAAAATGCTAGGTAATGAACGCGGACTAACATTAAAAGAATGGAAATCACTTATCAATAAAGCTGGTGGAAAATTGGTAGAACAAACAAGTTTTCACTACTACAAGTTTTATAGAAGAATATTTGAAGTAAAAAAATGGTTAAAACCTAAAGCATTTTGGTTATTTGTAATAGAAAAGAAGTAAAATTTAAAATGATAAAAACAAAAATTACCAATTATATGATATAATTAAAGAAGGAGATGATATATATTTATGAAAAAAATAACTTATGTGACTGGAAATTGGTCTAAA
>URIY01000019.1 GCA_900547995.1 uncultured Mycoplasmatota bacterium | reverse complement strand
GTATGAAAATGAAATCCCAACTCCAACCATACGTACCAGATTTTTCTTTTGCTATATTTCCTTTGGTAATAGACTTAAATACAATAGGATCTTTTCCATATTCACAATATGCAAATGCTTCCATAAAACAAGCATTTCTATTATCAACTCCCTCAAGAAGTTTTAATAATCCATCTTCACCAAGTCTTTCATCTACATAATGTGTATATGGTCCTGGGAAGCCTCCTAATGCTTCTACATATAATCCTGTATCGTTTTTTAATACCGCACATTTTAATTTGTCGCTAGCTTCTTTAGCAGAGTGCATTGCAACTTCTTCCACAGTATCAGCTTGAATTTCTGTTGTTTCCATTTTTACATTGTCAACTTCAATTCCTAGTGGCTCTAATATGTTTTTAGCACTCATTATTTTAGACCAATTTCCAGTCACATAAGTTATTTTTTTCATAAATATATATCATCTCTTTCTTTGATTATATCATATAATTTTAAAAATTTGAAAAATATTGTTAAAACTCATATGTGTTGCAAAAAAGGTTTTTTTTAATACTTCGGTTATGTAAAAGTTATCAAATTTAATTTTATCTCATAAGTTAAATTAGGAACTATTAATTATAGTTTTTTTATTTATATTAAGGGGGTTTAATTTGGAAGAAAAAAAGAATAAAAAAGGGAAAAAAATTAATTATACAAAATTCAATTATAGTGAAGAATTTATCACTAATATAGAAAACCCCACTAAAGAAGATTTGAAAAATATATTTAATAAAAAATATTTTAATTATATAAGAAGATTGGAAAATCGCTCTTTAGGGGGCTGTATAAATGAATAAAGCGCGTTATAATTTAGTTAGCTTGGAATTACGATTAAAAATAATCAAAAAGGAAGTGTTATTTTTATGAGTATATTACAAACTATTAAAACTATTATAAGGGTGGTGTTATATTTAAGATTATCTGATGAAGATAAAAACAAACTATCAAAAGAAGAATTATCACAAAGTATTAAGAATCAAGAAATAATGTTAAGGGATTATGCTGAAGAACAAGGCTGGGAAGTTGTTGGTGTTTATAATGATGATGATTGGTCTGGATCAGACGCTACAAGGCCTGATTTTAACAGAATGATTGAAGAATGTAAAAACGGTAATGTTGATATTGTTTTATGCAAAACGCAAGCTAGATTTGCTCGTGATATGGAACTTGTAGAAAAGTACGTTCATAACTTATTTCACGAATGGAATGTAAGATTTATAACAGTAGTTGATAGAATTGATAATGCTAGAAAAGAAACTAAAAAGACAAGTCAAATTCTAGGATTAACAGATCAATGGTATTTAGAAGATACATCTTTAAATATTCGTGAAACATTAAAGTCAAAAAGAAAAGACGGTCAACTTACTTCAAGTTTTGCTACTTATGGTTATATGAAAGATCCAGAAAATAAAAATCATTTAATAATTGATCCTATATCCGCTGAAGTTATTAAAAGAATTTATGATGAGTATTTGTCAGGAACTGGACTTGATAAAATTGCAAGAAGATTAAATGAAGATAAAATATTAAGTCCTTATGAATACAAATTACTTAATGGTTGTAAACTCAAAATACCAGTAATTAAGGATTATGTAAATTATGGTTATATTGAGAAAACTGGTACTTATATGTTAGATGTAAGTTTTACTAATAAGGAAGAATATATCTTAAAAGATTTAGTAAGTTTTAATTACATAACTACTGATATGAAAAGCTTTAATAATAAATGTGATATTGTATTAAAGAAATACACTAATAATAGAACAAAAATATATTATAGTGAAAATGATAATATTGATATTAATAACTTTAATATAGATGATTGTATTTTATTAAATGAAAATGATGTTATACCAAAGACAGCTAAAGTAATTATTTCATATACCAAAGAACTTGATCGTACTCACACTATTAATTATCAGTTTGAAATTACTCTAAAAGAAAACAGAGAACACGAAGATTATTATATAAGTATCTGTGGTAAAGCAAAAGATGAAATAAAAAAATCAGACTTTATTCATAATATAAGAAAAAAGTTTAAGTGGTCTAGTTCTACTATTAGAACATTACTTACTGATGAAGTTTATATAGGTAATATGGTACAATTCAAATCAACAACAGTTAGCTACAAAAATCACACGGTGGTATGGAATGATGATGAAACAAGAATTAGAAAGGATAATACACACGAGCCAATCATTGCTAAAGATATATGGTACACAGTTCAAGAAAGATTAGAAAATACCGCTAGAAGTTGCAAATGTGGTACAGTACACCCACTATGTAATAAAGTGTATTGTTCTAATTGCAATCAAATATTTACCAAAACAGGTAATCGTAGATCTGACGGTACTGGATATTTATGTTGTAAAGATAAAAAGACAAACTGGTCTAATTGTGATAATAAAGCTTCTATTAGAGAAGATCAACTACATCAATTCATACTAGAAAAAATGAATGAAATGTTAAAGAAATTTTATGAAGAAGATGATCTTAAAGAAATGCAAAACGAAGTAATAGAACAAGATTTATACAAAGATAAATTAAATTCATTAGAAAAAGAATTACAAAGTATTAATAAGGAATTACAAGGTAAAAGTACATATTTTCAAAAGCTATATGAAGATCGTACAAATGGGATACTTCCAGAAAAAGAGTTTTTAATATTAATGAATAAGTATAAAGATGATAACGAAAAGTTAGAAGAACGACAAAAAATAGTGAAGAAAGAAATATCATCTACACTAGCAAAAAAAGAAACGGTAAAAACTAAAAAGAATATCTTTAAAAAGTACAGACATATAGAAGAATTATCTATTGAAATTGTTGAAGATTTTATTGATAAAATTCTCATAGGAAGCTATGATGAAACAACAAATTCAAGGGATATTAAAATAATATGGAACTTTACCATTTAAAAATATATATAGATGATTTATTACATCGGGCAGTAGGTCCAGTTGGACCTGTTGGTCCGAAGCAAGTGTACGTTATATTTGGATTTTCTTTGTTAAAACAATCTATATATTGTTTTGCTCTTTTTATATTATTGTTCATTTTGAACTCCTTTCATTAATAACTTATGAATTTATGCTGGACATGCTCATGATACTTGTCCATGGTTTTAACAATTTGTTTTAATTTTTCATATCTTAAAGGTGAAGTTGGCCCAACTGGACCTCAAGGACCTATTGGACCAATCATTGAAGGTTCAACAGAAGGATTGTTGTTTGCAAGCTTTGCAGAAACAAATATTTCAGGTTTAATGAATATTCAAGAAACTCATATTATACCTACAGATTCTGAATTTTTTTAGATAAATGGTAGAAATGACATAATTGTTAATGCTGGTATTATTGGCGAGACTGCCTCTTCACAAATTAAAATTAATGATGTGAATTTATTATTTAAGAAAATATATGTGTAAATTAGTTTTTCTTAAAAACTTGAACAAAAAGGTAGCATGATATGAACCCCATTTATTGGACAAAAAAAGAATGAGGTTTTATTTTTCTTAATATAGTAATCAATGGTACAAATAAAGCTCAAAATTTTTAAAATATAAATTTTCTATCTAATTATAACAAATTTTTCTGTTCTTAAAAGTTATGGTAGGCATATAACTACTGATATATTTCCTATAAATGATTATACAATTAAAAGTAATTTTTTTGTATAAAAAACTGTTATAGTTTAAAATCATCTATAACAGCGTCTTGCATATTTTTACCATCAAAAAATGGCTTTATTTTATATCCATGTATTTTTGCTACAATATTTGTTGGAATTCTTTTTATTAGTTTATTTAGTTCTCCAGTATTATTGTTAAAATAGGTTTTACATGAGGTTAATGTTTCATTAATTCTATCTATTTCTTTTAAATCTTTATTGAATTCTTTAGTGTTTAA
This sequence comes from uncultured Mycoplasmatota bacterium, assembly GCA_900547995.1. GTDB lineage: Bacteria > Bacillota_I > Bacilli_A > RF39 > UBA660 > UMGS1045. The sequence continues at coordinate 27,722 of URIY01000019.1, read as the reverse complement.
TTCTTCGTGGTCGTTTTTAACTTCTAATATTATGTTGTAGGCTTCAGTTAACTTTCTATCTAATTCATAGTTGGTTATTCTTTTATCTTTTAAATCAATGTATTCTTTTAAATAATCTTTTTTTGTTACAACTTTTTTTATAGCAATATTTAATTTAGCAATAATATCGTATTTTTGTCTTAAAGATTCATCAATTATTCCTTCAGCTTTATCTATTTTTAATTTATAATTAACTAGGTTATTATATATAGTAGCATATATTATAGCTAATAACCCTAATATAACAATCAATAGTAATATTATTTCAAATAAATTCATTTAGTATCACCATTAATATTTTATCAAATGAATTACTTAAAGTAAATATGGTTTTAAAAAGTTTACATGTGTATCATTTATCATATATTAATGCATATGAGGTGGTTTTCTTGAAAAAAGTTGAGTGATAAAATTTTAGAAAAACAAAAACTTAGAAAAGAAATGGTGGATTTGGGGTTGATATGTACAGTTATGGGCCAACTGGACCAACTGGTGCTACAGGTCCTCAAGGTATTCAACGTGAAGTAGGTTTAAAAGGCAATCCATGATAAATATGCACATTTTTGTCAAACAACATTACTTAGATTTGAATTGGATACAAAATTAAGTGTCAATACTGTTAAACTAGGTGATAATTATGCATCTAGTGTAGAACTTTGTAATGTTAATTTAATGATTAAAAGAATATTATATGATTTATAAAATCTTAAATCCTGTGTTATAATAGGGTTGAAAGGTGATTATATGTTTAAAATTGCTAAATTAGAAAAGGTAAATAACGAAAAAGTCAGTATTAATTTAATTACTTATGAACAAAGTAAATATGAAAATGGTGAAAAAATATTAACAGAAATTGTTAAAACATTATCATTTGATATCTCAGGAGACAACTATTCATTTGGGTTTGATTTAAATTGTAAACTTGAAAAATTATTGGAATTACCAATGAATGAAATTATAGATTTCAAAGATTATATTTTTGATGGTGAGACTTGGTTTAATGTTAAAGATTTAAATGGCATAGAGCCCGTAATGGATATCAAAATAACTAGATATTTAAAAAATAAGTTTATCATTTTTCTAACTTTCTTTACTGATTATAGTTATGATGAAAATGACTATTCTGGAATGGCTGAATTTACATTTAATTTAGATGACTATTTAAATTAGATTTGTGGCCATTAATTTGACAAATCCTTTAAAATATGCTAAAATTTAAGTAGTTGTGATACAGTGGGGGTTGTAAATAACTAAATATATAGTCTCATTGTAAGTGCAATGAGATTTTTAGTGGGGGATATTATTATGAGAGGAAAATTAACTTTTGCACCTTTTGATGAAAATTTTGATTGTTTTTATACTGATGTATCAATTGGTATTTTACCATATGACTATGAAATATGTATTAAACAACCATTGGATAAATCTTTTGAGGAACTTATTTCTGATCCATATGACTTTGAAGAAAGTATAGATTGTAATTTAGATGTTGCATCAGATTATCCGGATCAAGTTGAATTATTAGAGAATGTAAAAAAAGATAGATTATATTATTTAAGAAATGTTAGTGATATAACTTTTAAATATGAACCTAAGTTAATAGCTGAATTTGTTAGAAAAAATCCTATTTTATCAACTAAAAGAATTATATTTGAAGATGAATTTGATTTAGATGCAACATTATTAAATAAAGTAAGAGAAGCATTCGGAGAAAATACAACAAATATTTATTTTAAAATAAATGGAAATAATAAAGAAATTGCATTTAAAGAATATGAAGATACAATTATTACTATTAATAATTTTGTTGATAGCATAAAAAGCTTTGATTTTTCACCATTAGAAACTATTATGTATGTATATGATATAGTAAGGGATAGAATATATAAAGAAGTTGATGAAAATGAAGATAAAATGATTTCAAGAAATTTAACATCGGCATTGCTTGGTGATAAAATAGTTTGTGTTGGATATGCTGTAATATTTAGTACATTATTAAATAGATTAGGGATTGCATGTGATGAAGTTTTTTTAAGACAACCTGGAAAAAAGGTTGGTCATGCGAGAAATGTAATAAGGATTAAAGATGATAAATATAATGTTGATGGAATTTATTACTTTGATCCAACTTGGAATAGTAAAAAAAATAAGTTTGATAATAACTTTATGTTTTCTTATAGGTATTTTGCTTTGACTAAAGAACAAATTGATGAAATTGATAAGGGAAGAATTGTAGATGAAGAGTTTCCTTACTTTTCAAATAATATGGCTCAAGAATTTAAAAAACAAGTTGAAAGTGTTGGTTTAAAAAATTTACCTGATGATTTTGTAAAATCAATTAATTTTATGGCTTTATTAGTTAATGGTGATTCTCTTTTTAGCAAGATATTGTTGAATCCTTATGTTCCAGATAGTATGAAACCTAACAAAGACAATATTTATGAAAGCTTATTAGAAATAGAAAAGTATTTTATAAAACCAATTCCTGCGGAAACTTTAATAAGAGTATTATTTAATGTAAGAAAGCAAGAATATTATAATAATCCAGAAAAGTATACGTTTGCGTTAATAGATTTTTGTAAAACTGTTGCTTGTTCTCATTGGGATTATGAAGGAACTCCGGTAGAAAAATTAATGATGAATTTAGCAGAAACATCAGAAGATAAAATGAAAGTTAATTTTCATCAATCTATAAGAGTGGCAAATGAAAATAATATACCTGAGCAAATTGAACAGGTTAAATTAACTAGAACGCTAAGAAGTATTTATGAACAAAAAATAAATAAATAAATTATATTTTTAGATTTTGCACCTATAATAAGTATAGGTGTTTTTTCTTGTTTAATAAAGTTAGTTGTGATAAACTAGTTATAGATGAATAGTGAGGTAATTACATGAAATTTATAGATAATGTTGAGATAAGTAAATATAGAGACTTTGAAAATGAACATAAAAAATCACATTTTTTACAAAGTTATGAATGGGGACAATTTTGTAAAAGAGCAAAAAGGCAAATTCCTCGTTATGTAGGAATGGAAGATAATGATGGTAATTTAGTTGCTACTTGTTTAATTCTTCTTAAGTATACTCCATTTGGTTTTAGTTATGGATATGCACCTCGAGGGTTTGTTTTAGATTATAATAATAAAGATGTAATAAAGGAATTTACTAATTATTTAAAACAATACATGAAAGATAATAAGATTATTTATATTAAATTTGATCCGGATATTAAATATCAAGATATTGATGATGATGGAAATAAAATTGATGGTGGAGAAAATAATTATGAACTTTATAATTATATGTTGAGTTTAGGTTATAAACATACTGGTTTTTATAAGTTATACGAAGGAAATCAACCTCGATATACATTTAGAATTGATTTAAAAAAGCCTTGGGAAGAAATAGAAGCAAAATTTAATAAATCATTTATGAAAAGTGTTAAAAGAAGTTATAGTTATAACTTAGTTGTGGATAATGATGTAAAGGTAGATGATTTTTATAGATTGATTCAAAGTAATAGTAGTAAAGATGATTTTGATCCACATAATTTAGAATATTATAAAATATTTAGTGATGAAATGGCTAAAAATAATAATATGAAATATTTTAATATTAGTATTAGACCTAAAGAATTATTAAGTAATATAAGTAAAGAAATAGAGGTATTAAATAAAGAACTTGATGTAAATAAGAAAAAAGAGGTTGATATTAAAAATAAAATTGCTAGATTAGAAAAAGAGAAAGAAGTATTTAGTAAAATAGAAAAAGATGAAGTATGTGTTTGTTCATTAATATGTACTTATACTAAAAATCGGGCATGGAGTTTGTATATTGGTAGTGATGATTTGGCTAATTTTACTTTTGCTGTTACTAGAAGTTATTATGAAGCCATTAAAGATGCTTATAGTAACGGTTATGAATTTTTTGATTTATTTGGAACACCAGGAGATCCTAATACGAAATATAAGAATTTGGCAAAACTTCATGATTTTAAAAGAAAATTTGGAGATGAATATATTGAATTTATTGGTGAATTTGATTTAGTTAATAATAAAATATTATATAAAATGTTACCAATAATGTTGAGTGTTTATAGAAAACTAAGGAGGAAATAATGCTTAAAGTAATAGATGAAAATGTATTTAAGGAATATGCTATAAAAAATCCTTATTTTTCAATTTATCAATTGCCTGAATGGGGAACTTTAAAAAGTGGTACCGGTTGGGTAAGACATTTACTAGGGATTTATAAAAACAATTCTTTAGTGGGTGTAACAATGTTACTTGAAAAGAAAATGCCATTAAATTTAAGTTTATATTATTCTCCACGGGGTTATTTAATTGATGTATTTGATTTTGATTTATTAAAAGATTTTAATGATGAAGTAATAAAATATGTTAAAAAGAATCATGGATTTATGTTGAAAGTGGATCCAAATGTAATTTATGCTACGAGAGATAACAAAGGTAATTTAAAAGAAAAATGTGGAGAAGAAGCATATTATAATTTTAAAAAATTAGGTTTTAAACATATGGGGTTTAGTCAAAATTTTGAAGATTTACAACCTAGAGTACTATGTAGAATAGAACTTAAAGATACATATAATGATACTTTAGAAACATTTAGCAAAAGCACTAAAAAAAATATTGCTAAAACATATGATATGGGTGTTAGAGTAAAAGTTGTTGATTCAAGTAAAATGGATGAGTTTGTTAAGTTATTAGAAGATACAGCAATAAATAAAAACTTTATTATTAGACCTGCTTCATATTATAAAAAAATGGTTGATTTGATGAATAATTATATTACGCTTTATATTGCTTATATAGATACTAATCTTTATTATGATTATGTTTGGAATACTTTGGAAAATACTAAAAAAGAATTAGAAACATTAGAAACTCAAATGAAAAAAATAAATATTGGGGATAAAATAAAAAGACATCATCAAGAATTAGAAAGCAAGATAGTTAAATTAAATAAACAATTAGAAGATGCAATAGCTTTAAGAAAGACAAATAAAGAAATAAATATTGGAGCTTTAATGAGTGTGTTTACTGGAAATGAAGGTATTACATTTATGAGTGGTACTTCATCAAGCTATAAAGAATTTAATCCTAAATATGCTTTTTATAGAGAGCATATTGAAGATTCTATAAAGAAACATTTAAAGTATGTTAATTTCTATGGAATATCTTTGAATATGGATAAAAGTGGTCCTTATTATGGAATATATGAATTAAAAAAAGGTTTTAATCCTGAAATTATTGAATTAATCGGGGAATTTGATTATGTAATTAATCCAGTAGTTTATTATGGTTATAAGTTAGCTTTAAAAGGGTATAAATTTGTTAAAAAAATTAGAAAGTAGAGCTTTGGCTCTTTTTTTGTAATCTAATTAAATTAAATAAATTTTTCCCTATAAACAAATTGACACTTATGTACAATTTGTGTTAAAATTTATGTATCAAGTGTTGCTTGGGAATAGGAGTGATTTTAAGTGAAAAAAGGAATTAAAAAAATATTGTTTTTAAGTATCACTTTTTTATTCTTATTTTCATTTAGTTTAAATGTTAATGCGAGTGTTATAGAAAATGATTTTACAAGAAATATTGTGGTAGCTGCAGGGGACAATTGTCCTGCTTTGGGGGACCCTACAAACTCACAATATCCAGCTTATTGGTTGCAATGGATACTTAATGTAATGAAATATGTTGCTATAGTTGCTTTGTTGGTTTTAATAACAACTGATTTTGTAAAAGCTGTTGCTAGCAATGATAAAGATGCTTTGAAGAAAGCGGGAACAACTGCGATAAAAAGATTTATTTATTGTGTTTTATTATTCTTTTTACCAACGATTATAAGTTTAGTTATGAATCTTTTTGGTGCTTATGGCACTTGCGGTATAGGGTAGGTGAATATGTATGAAAGCTGATGCTATTGGCTTATTAATGTTTATAGATACAATTATATATAGACTAGTTGATTATGTTTATGATATATTTAATGCTTTGGCAAAAGTAAATATTTTCGATATGAATGACTATAAGACAATTGTAAGTAGAATATATGTTATTTTAGGAATGATAATGTTATTTTCTTTAGCATATTCATTACTTAAAGCTGTTATTAATCCTGATGAATTTGCTAAAGGTGAAAACTCATTTCCTAAATTGATAAAGAATGTAGTTGTATCTTTAGTTATTATTGCGGTTTTACCGACTGTGTTTTCAGTTGCTTTCAATTTGCAAAATTCAATATTAAATCAAAATACTATTCCAAAATTAATATTTGGAAATGATACAGATTATGATACTGCTACAAAAGAAGATGCTGGGAAAATGATGTCTTATAATGTTATGTCAGCTTTTTTACATCCAAATGTTGAGTGGTGTAATGAAAAAGGATATGAAATTGAAGAGGACACTGATATAAATCTAAGTAATTGTGCTTCAAAAATCAAAGGTGATGGTGGATGGTTAGTAACTAATGGTGAAGATTTAAAATCTGTCACAGAAAAATTTAATGCAGGTACTTATGATATTTCAGCATTTAACGATTTTGGTGAGTCTGCCGCTGCTGGTAAAGTGACTTATAATGTGTTTATTTCTACAGTTGCTGGAGTATTCTTACTATATGTATTATTAAACTTCTGTTTTGATATGGCAGTTCGTGTTGTTAAACTAATGTTTTTCCAAATTATTGCTCCAATACCTGTTATTTGTAGGGTTATACCTGGCGGTAAATTAAAGGATGTTTTTAGTGATTGGATGAAAAAAACTATTAGTACATATTTAGAAGTTTTCATTAGAATTGCAATTATGTATTTAGGTGTATTTATGATTTCACAAGTAGTTAACAATTTCTCAAATGTAAATTTTGGTTCCTTAGGGGTAAGTCAAAAGTTAATTGCTAAAGCTTTAATTATTATGGGAGTAGTAATATTTATGAGACAAGCACCTAAGCTAATTGGTGATATGTTCCATTTGGATTCTGGAGGAATGAAGCTTGGTCTTATGGACAAACTTGCAATGGGTGGTGCTTTGGCTGCTGGGGCAACTATTGGCGGTGCTGGAGGAATGTTGTTGAAAAATGGTACTAGTGCTATTAAAAACTTCCGTGAAACTAAAGGAAAGGGTCTGGGTGCTAGACTAGGTGCAGCAGCACAAGGGCTTGGTTCAACGATTGCTGGAACTGCTTCTGGAGCTCGAAGAGGTTTTATGGCTGGTAAAGGTGCTAAAAACTTAACAGATATGAAAAAATCCGCTAATACTGCAATAGAAGGTGCACTGGAAGCAAAAGCTAAACGAAAAGCCTATAGAGAGGCACATAAAGCAACTAATTATGGAAATGACTTTACTAATTATTTAGGAACTACTGCAAATGTAGTTGGTGGACATGTGATGGATACCTTTGGCAGAGTTGGTGAATTTATGGGTATTAATAATAGTGCACAAAACTTGATGGATGAGAATAAATTGATCGATGATATTGCTTCTAAGAAAAAGTCTGTTGCTACAGCTGTTGAATCTGTTATTGATAAAGAAGCAAATAAAAGTAAATCAGATTTCAAGGTTGGCAATTTTACTGCGGCTGAATTAAGACAAAAGCTATTGAACATAGAAGATGCAAAAGCTGGTAATTTACGAGATGCAGCTGGAAACATAATAAGCGTAGCACAAGCACAACAAATGTATGATCAATATCGTTATGATTTTTCTCAAGCTGCTCAAAATGTTGCATTTTTGTCCGATGAACATTTTGAAAATTTATCAAATTCTAGTAATAAAGATGTTAGAGATGTATATGTTAAGTTAGCTGGAGCTCATGCAAGTGCTGAAGGAATGCGTGAAACAATTTCTAGAAATCTTGATAAATCTTTTGTTCAAGATGCTGGTTTTACTTTAGATTATGTTCAAGGCGATATGAAAGTTGACGTTTCTGGTAAACCACTTAAATCTATGGGTGATGTATTTGATGTTGCAAAAGCAAGAAATGAAGGAGAAATTGCTCGTAGACAAAGAGAAAGTCAGTCTAATAAAGAAAAACAATAATAAGAAAGGAATGAATTGGGGATGAATAATTATTTAATACCTGCAAATTCAAAAAAATCTCAATTGATATTAGGGTTCTTTACCTTAACTGATATTATATTATTTGGATTTGGTTGTGGAATAACAATATTGTTACTTATGTTAGTGCAAAACGCTAGTGCATGGCAAATGATTATGATTTTGATGCCAGCGTTAATAACTGGGTTCTTAGTAACACCAGTTATGCACTATCATAATGTGTTACAATTTATTATAAATGTAGTTACTTTTATATTTAATCCACGAAGATATTATTGGAAAGGTTGGTGTGTGAAAGATGAAGAAACTAAATAATTCTGCTCCTTCTGGAGTTAGTTATACTGAAGATTGGTTACCTATTCGTCAAATTATGAATGGTATGATACAACTAGATGATGGATCATATGTTACTGGAGTAAAAGTTGCTCCGAAAAATATATTTATTATGGACCAAGGGACACAACAAAATACAATTTATCAACTTAGAAATTTTTATAATAGTATTGATTATGAATTTTGGTTACTTATTGCAGATAGACCAGTTGATATTGATGTATATTTATCTCAATTACAACTTATGTATAATAACGCTCCTACTAATGCGATTAGAAAGCTTATTATGCAAGATATTAATAAAGCAAATTTATTTACAAGTAGTGAGTATAATGTAGTTGATACAGAATATTATATTTTATTTAAAGAAAAAAGATTAGAAATTGTACAAAAGAAGTTACATAATTTAATAAGTGGACTAGCAAGTGCTGGTTTACAATCAACACAAACAAGTAATAATGACTTAAGAATAGTGTTAGATAATTTCTTAAATGGTGGGGAAACCACTAACTTTGGGGCGGTGATGTAATATGGCAAATTTAAAAAGTGAAGTAGCTCCAAAAGGGATGGAGTTTAAACCAACTGAGTTTGTACTTGGTGGTAAATATTCTACAATTCTTACTGTTATAGCTTTTCCAAGAAATATTGCACTGGGATTTTTATCTGATATAACTAATATTCAGGGTGTTAAAATTGCTATTAAACATATTCCTATTCAATTTAGTGTTTTGCAAAAAATGCTTAATAAAGAAATTGCTGATTTAAAAGTAAGATATCAAAGCGAAAAAGACCAAACAATGCAAGAAAGAATAAGACAGGATTATGAATCTTTGGAACAATTTATTCAAATGCTTGCTGCAACACAAGCTAGAATATTTGATTTTCAAATGCATTTAATGGTCACTGCTGATAATAAAGAAGAATTAGAACTTAGAAAAATTCAAGTTAGAAGTTATTTAGATGCAATGGGGATGCGTGCTGTTGCTTTAATGTTTGAACAAGAAAAAGCATTAAAGTCAATATTACCTATTTTTCCTCCACAAGATATTGAAAATAGAATTGGAACCCCAATTCCATCTGTTACTGTGGCTGCTATGTATCCATTTGTGTTCGATAGTATTAAAGATCCTGGAAATGCTACACTTTTAGGTGTTGATTTTTCTGGCGGTGTTATATTATTTAATCAATTCTTATATCAAATAAAGAAAGAAAATAATAGAAATAATGCTAATATTATTTTACTTGGTACAAGTGGAAGTGGTAAATCAACTGCTGCAAAAGTACTAATTAGAACTCATATTAGAAATGGTTTTAAAGTAGTATGTGTTGATCCTGAAGGTGAACTTGGTGATATGTGTTATTCTTTGGGTGGAGATTTCCTTGACTTAGGTAAAGGAGGAGAATTTGGTATGATTAATCCTCTTGAAATTGTTATTGATGCTGATGAAGAAGAAATAGCACAAGGATTAGGTTATACTGTTCTTACTAGAACACTTCAACAAGTAAAGGCATTTATGAAGTACTATTCACCAAGTATTGAAGATGATGTTTTAACAATGTTTAGTGATGTATTACAAGAAACTTATAAAAGATATAAAATAGATTATAATACTGATTTTACTAAATTGACAAGTGCGGATTATCCTACATTTGATGATGTTTATGCAACAATAAAAGGTCATTTAGTGGGTATGACTGATGTAACTCATGAAAGGGATGTATTAGAAAGACTTGAATTAAAAGTAAGACCTTTAGTAAAAGAATTAAGATATTATTTTACTGGTAAAACTACTTTAAATATTGAAAGCGATTTTATTGTATTTAATATAAAAGAACTTATGAATAGTGATGAAAATATTAAAAATGCATTATTCTTTAATATCTTAAAGTATGCATGGGGATTATGTCTTGATAAAGATGTAAATACTGTTATGATGGTTGATGAAGCTCATGTATTACTATCTAGTCATAATGAACTTGGAGCTGAATTTTTAGCCCAAATTCAAAGAAGAAGTAGAAAATATAATACTGGTACAATAATTATAACTCAACAACCAACAGACTTTGCAGCTCCAAATATTATTACTCATGGTAAAGCAATATTTGATAATGCATCATATTACTTAGTAATGGGACTTAGAAAACAGGCTGTTGATGATTTATCAAAATTAATAGATTTAAATGATAATGAAAAAGAAGCAATAAAATATTATAATCAAGGGGAAGCATTATTTATATGTGGTAATAAGAGAATGAAAATTCAAGTAGTTATTACTCAAGAAGAACTAGATTCATTTGGTTCAGGTGGAGGTTATTAATTTATCCTCTTTTGAGGTGGTTTTATGCAATCAGATAATATTATAGAAAAAGCTCGACAATTAGGTTTAAATACTGGAAACAGTAGTTCTAGTGCTGACAACTTGAGAACAATTGCTTCTCAAGTTGGTTTGAGTGAGTTTAATTCTATGTATGATTTAAATAAATTAGAAAATATACTTGACCAAAGATTAAGTGAAGCTCGTAATGCTGAAAAAACTAATATTAGTGATATTGAACAGTTGGATAATGGCGGGCCAATTAGAAATGAAAAATTTGGTCAAAAGGAATATGATAAAGCAAAAAAAGATGGAGTTTATGATTCAAATCATTATAAAGCAAAACAACAAGAATTAGATAAAAAGGCCGAAGAGTTAAATCAAGAACGTCAAAAAAATTGGAAAATGAAAAATGGTGAAAACGGACCTGTTAAAGCTGATGGTTCTAACACTAAAAGAAAAAGTAAAATGGATAGAGTAATGGATAATCTTAATTATGCAAAGGCAAAAAAAGATGCTATTACTAATAAAATAGATGAAGCAAAAGCAAATACTTATAATGCTTTACATCCAGTCGAACATGCTAAAAACTTAGCTGAGAGTAAGGCTAAAAATGCAATAAATCAAGCTAAAAAACAAGTAGGTAATAAAGCAAAAATGGCTGCCAAGGCAGCTGGTAAAAAAATTGTTGCTTTTATAGCTGCTAATCCTTGGGTGTTAATTGTACTTGGAGTAATAATAGCTATAATAATTATTGTTTTAGTAGTGGCAAGTTCAAATAGTGGTTACGGACATTTTAAAGAAGAATGTAATTATAATTTAGCAACTATTAATCTTACTACATGTAATACTGAAGAGGTAACTAGTGTTGGGTTAAAAGATTATGTTATAGGAGTAACAAATCAGTTAATTTCGGGACGTAATTATTCTGATAACGCTATTCAAGCAATAATGATAATTGTTAAAACTAACGCTTTAGCTTATGGTGGATATGATAATACTTCAAAAATTTTAGAACTTGATACTTGTACTTATGATTATCAAAAAGTTTCAGATGAAAAATTAAATGAACTATATTCTGATATAGAAAACTATTTATATTTACCAAATAGATTTGATGATACTATTACTACTTTAGATAGTGATGTTTCACTAGCATTGGATAATAATACTTTAGGACAAATAAATGAATTATCTGATGAGTCTTTAACAACAATATTTGATAATATTTATAATATTTCATCTCCAGATGAAAGTAGTACAAAAAATATATTTATTGGTGACTCTAGAATACATGGTATGAAAAATGCTGGTGTTATAAGTGATAAAAATACTATTTATGAAGATGGTCAAGGCTATGATTGGTTTGTTGAAACTGCTATTAATGAAGCAAATAATTTAATGACTTCATCTGGAAGATATAATATATTTATTTGGTTAGGGATAAATGATTTTTCGTTAGAATATGTTGAAAAGTATGCAGAACTTGCTAATAATGAATGGCATAAACATAAAATTTATGTAATGAGTGTTGGTCCTGTTGATGAGGAAAAGTCAGGTATTAAAAATAGTGATATAAGTGAATATAATGAACAAATTGCAAATATGATTTCTAGTAAGAATATTTCAAATTTAAAATATTATAATATAAGTTATGATATATCTAATTATGACTCTACTGGATTACATTATAGTAATTCTGATTATAGAAAAATTTACGGAAAAATGTTTGGAAAATCTGGAAATAGTGGAAGTGGATATAGTTTATATAATTTAGCATCTTATTGTGAATTTGTGGAAACAAAACAAATAGACTATAAAAGTTCTTATTGTTCTACGAGTACATCTGATGCAAATCTTTTAACATTTATAAATACTTTAGAAGGTGTAACAGGTTATTGTGATAATAGTCAAGGATATATTGCTACAGATATTGGAGATGGAACTGTAAGTATTGGGGCCGGTATTACTAATCATAATTTAAGTAGTTCATCTGTTGCTAGTTATATTGAACAAAATAATTGGGATAGTTATTTTACTAAATCTGGTAGTGGATATAGAGTAAATGTTGGAGATTGTGTACCTGTATCAGTTATAGATAAAATAAAAGTTTATTCATTAGATACCATATATGCTTCACCGATAGATGCTGCTGCAGCCAGTGTCGGTATTTCTTTAACTCAATTTCAAAAAGATGCTATAACATCATTTAACTATAATGTTGGTCCTGGATATACTGAAAAGCTATTAAGTGTTTATGCAACGGACGGATATCAAGGGTTATGGGAATATATGAAGCAATTTACTAATCCTGAAAAGTTTTCTTCTACTCTAAAAAAGAGAAGAAAAGCTGAATTTGCTTTATTTGTAACTGGTGATTATACCGATGAAGGAAAATTTTATTCTCGAAGTCTTGGTGATTATGATAATTATGATTCTGAGGGTATAATGGCAAAAGAAGCAGAATGTAAGTTTGAATTCGGTGGTAATATAGCTAGTGGATTTGCAGTTCCGTTATCGTTTGAATCTGGTTTTGTTTGTACATCACCATTTGGTTATAGAATTCATCCAATTGATAAAACATCTAAATTACATTCTGGTATAGATTTAGGTGTTGCTCAAGGTACACCTGTTTATGCATCAAAAGATGGTGTAGTTGAAAAAGTATTAAATGATGTTACGGGTAGTACACCATCAAGTGGTAATATGGTTAGAATAAGACATGAAGATGGAATGAAAACAGATTATTATCATATGAAATATCATTCTGTCGTTGTAAATGTTGGTGATGAAGTAAGACAAGGTCAAAAAATCGGTGAAGTTGGTTCCACTGGAGCATCAACTGGAGCTCATTTACATTTTACAATTTTTGATATTTCAGGTAAATTAGTAGATCCATATAACTATATTGATTTGTCTCCGCTTGGAGATAAAGTAGCTAATTGTCATCGTTAAAGGAGGAATAATGAAAAGGGTAATTCTTTGTGCAATATGCTTAATTTGTTTGACTGGTTGTGAAGTAAGTTATGATTTAACTCTTACTGAAGAAAGTATAAATGAAGTAACAAAGGTGTATACTGATATTTCTTTAAATGAAATGTACGGGGATGATTTGTTAATTAACTTTTTAAATAATTCTGTTAATACATATGAACCAATTTATTTTAATGATGAAAATTATGATTACTATGAAAGTGGTTATCAAAAAAATGTAAGATTTTATAATATAAATAATTATAGTAATGGAAATTTTCAAGGACTTAATATACAAAATGTATTTAGTTTTGATGATTATTATAGATCTAATGCTGTTAAACAATGTTTTGAAGAATTAAATATTCAAAAAAGTAATAATATGTATTTGCTTAAAACTAGTAATAGATGTAATATATTTGATACATATTCTTTATTAAATGAAATAAAAGTAACTATAAAAACTGATTTAGAAGTAATTTCAAGTAATGCAGATGTTGTTAATAATAATCTATATACATGGTTAATAAATAGAAATAATTATAATAATAAATCAATTAAAATAACTGTTAATACTGTTAAAGATGATTTAAGTGATTTTACTGGAGATAAAGATGATGTAATAGATAAAGATGATAATGATGATAAAAAAGACGATGTAAAAAAGGATACTAAAAAAAATAATGAATTATTAATTATTATTGTTGTTATTTGTTTTGCTGGGGGATTATTTATTATAATTATGTTAAAAAAACATATTAAATAATGTTATTTTGTTGTATAATATTAAGAAGAAATGAGGAAATGTTATGAAGTTTAAAGTAGAGCCTAAAGATTTTATGTTATTTGTAATATATTGTTTATTACTATTGTATTTATGTGCAATTGCAGTTTTAAATATTTCATCTTTAACCGCTGATGGTACATTTTATGGATTATTGCCTTTTAAAGCATTTACTCCGGATTACATAGGTGCAACTTTAATTTTATTTATTATTGCAATAGTGGCAATTTTCTCTACAGTTTCGTCTTATATTTTTAAAAGAGAAAAAGGTGAAGTTGGTATTGGTATTACTTTAAAGAAAAAATCAAGTGATGGTTATTCTAGTTGGGCAAAAGAAAAAGATATTAAAGAACAATCTGATGTAGAATGTGTGCATCCAACTGATGAAGTTGTAAATGCTGCAGGAATACCACTTATTAATGATGGTAAAAATATTTGGGTTGATAACGGAGAGTATCATAACTTAGTAATTGGTTCTACTGGTAGTGGTAAAACGCAAACTATCGTTAAACCGATGGTTAATCTACTGGCTAAAAAGGGTGAGTCAATGATTATTACTGACCCTAAAGGTGAAATTTATAAATATAGTGCAAGTTATTTAAAAGAAAAAGGTTATAGAATTATTGTTTTAAATTTTAGAGAACCTCAAAGGGGAAATAGTTGGAACCCTCTTGCACTTCCAAATAATTATTATAGAGCCGGAAATCAAGATAAAGCAATTGAATTATTAAATGACGTTGCTTTAAATATCTTGTATGACCCATCTAATAAAAGTGAATCTGATTTCTGGGAAAAGTCAGCAGCAGACTATTTCTCTGGACTGGCTTTAGGATTATTTCAAGATGCTAAAGAAGAAGAAGTAAATTTAAATAGTATAAATGTTATGAGTACTGTTGGAGAAGAAAGATATGCTACAAGTAATTATATTAAAGAATATTTTAGTATGAAAGGTGAAAAATCTAATGCTTATATGTTTGCCTCAAGTACTATTAATGCTCCGAATGATACAAAGGGAGGATTACTTGCAACATTTAGACAAAAGATAAGAAATTTCTCTACTGGTGAGGCCTTAAGTGAAATGCTTTCTTATAGTGATTTTAATATGAAAGATATTGGTAATGGTAAAACTGCCGTGTTCATGATTATTCATGATGAAAAGAAAACTTATCATCCATTGATGACTATATTTATTAAGCAATGTTATGAAACATTAATTGATGTAGCGCAAGAAAATGGTGGAAAGCTTCCCGTTAGAACTAATTTTATTCTGGATGAATTTGCAAATATGCCTCCTTTAAAAGATGTTGATGCTATGGTATCTGCAGCAAGAAGTAGAGATATTAGATTTACATTTATTATTCAAAACTTTGCTCAATTAAATGATGTATATGGTGATAATGTTGCAGAAATTATTAAAGGTAACTGTGGCAACTTAGTTTACTTGATAAGTACTGAAATGAAAGCACTAGAAGAAATTAGTAAAATGTGTGGGGAAGTAAAAGTCACCGATGAAAAAGATAAAAATGCAACTAGACCACTTATAACAATAACTGATTTACAAAAAATGAAGTTATTTGAAGCAATAATTATAAGACTTAGAACTAGTCCATTTAGAACTAAATTAGAGCCAGATTTTAAAATGGAATGGGGTATTGAAAGAAAAGAAGAAGAATATCCAAATAGAATGAAACATGAAGTAGAAATGTTTGATTTAAAGAAATTTGTAACTGAAGAGCGAAGTAAAAAAATGGCTCAAAATGGGGAAATACATGATAACAATCCGTTTAAGCCTATGGATTTTGGAATGCCTTCATACAATCCATTTGGAATGCCATCTGCAAATAGTGGATTTAAACCCAACCCTAGTGGTCTAAGTAGTATGGATATTGATAGTATGCTTAAGGATTTAGATGAAAAGTTTAAAGAACTAGATCGTCAAGAAGAAGAGCAAAAGAAAAAAAATATGGAAACTAAATCTGATGATAAATTATTATCAATTACAGATGCAGCAAAAGAAGGCCCAATGATTAATATAAAAGAAGAAGCTAAAGAAGAAAATCCCAAAATAAATGTTGATGCAGATAGTAAAGTAATTGCTGATAACGTTGTATCAGATGATGAATTTTTTGATGATTTTTTTGAAGATAGTGATGAATAAAGTTCTGAACATCAGAGCTTTTTTTGTTGGATTTTGGTATGTTTTGATATGTTTTGTCGAAACGCTTGCAGCCTCATTTTTCTTGTGTATAATAAGCAAGAAGAAAGGAGGAATGGCTGATGCAAGTGAAGGTTAGAGAGCTTTATATGAGAGATAAGGTAGTTAAGAAATTGTTTACCTCTTTTAGTGGTTATCAATATTTAGCAAGAATAGTATGTGAAGTTTTGGATTTACCGAGTGAATTATTTAGTTTTCAAATATTTCATCCCAGTGTGGGAGTTAATGAAAATGTTGTTAATAGTGAAGTAGATTTAATTATTGAAGATGATGAAGCGATAGTTAATATAGAAATTAATACGAGTAATTCAAGAAGTATTCAAAATAAAAACACAGCATATTTCTGTCATCTAATACTAAAACAAATAAAAACATCAAAGGATTATGACAAGGTATTAAAGAAAGTTTATCAGATAAACTTAAACTCTTATGATGTATCGCATAAAGAAAGATTTGTAACAAGAAGTAGATTGATAGATGTTGAGACGAAAGAAGAAGTACATCCAATATTAGAAATAGTAGATGTATATCTTGCCAAAATCATAAAAACTGATTATACTATAATTAAGGAAAGAAAGAATTCATTAGAATATTTATTATACTTGTTAGTATGTAATGATGAAAAGATCCTAAGAGAAGTATATGAAGGAGATAGTCTTATGGAAAAGATGGTAGATGAAGCAAAAGAATTAACAGATAATTTTGACTCATTATTATATTATGATTATGATGAGTTAAAGAAGCAAGAAGCATATGAACTAGGTGAAGCAAGTGGTGTTGAACAAGGCATTGAGCAAAATAAAGTTGAAGTTGCACTGAATATGCTTAGAGAAAATACTAATAGTGATTTTATTTGTAGAGTTACTGGATTATCTTTAGATGAAGTTGAAAAATTAAGAAAGGGACTATAATGTTCCTTTTTTAGGTTAATATAATAGGATAAATTATAATATATTCATACATTATAGTGTGATATATATGAAAAGAATTTCATTTAATGATTTTAATCCTAGTATGGGAATACTTATAGATGTTCAACATCCTGCAGATTTTAAATTAAATCCTACATCTGGTGCTGTTAATATATACGCTGATAAATTACTGATGGATAGTAAACATTATTTAAATCCAGTTAATAAATATTATATTATTTGTAATAAAGGTTTTTTAAGTCGAAGGGTTGTTGCTATGTTAGAGTATTTAGGTTATGATGTAACACAAGTTTTAAGATAATTATGTATTTTTATGTTTTTGTGGTATACTATTAATGTGGTATATTATGAGTGAATTATTTAATAGTTTTTATAATTTTATTATGAGTACAATAGATTCTTTAGGAGTATATGGGCCATTATTTGGGTCATTATTAATTATATTTGAAAGTATAATTCCTCCGTTACCTTTATTTGTATTTATAACAATTAACTTTGTAGCTTTTGGTAACATACTTGGTTTTATTATTTCTTGGGTTTGTACTTGTATTGGTTGCGTTTTATCTTATCTTCTAGTAAAAAAATTGTTTAGAAATTGGATAGTAAAAAAAATAAAAGATATAAATTTACTTACTAAATGTATGAACTATATTGAAAATTTAAGTTTAACACAAGTTACAGTAATATTATCTATTCCTTTTACACCTGCGTTTATGATAAATATTGCTGCTGGTTTATGTAATATGGATTTTAAAAAGTTTTTAATAGCTATTTTAATTAGCAAATTATTTTTAGTGTATTTTTGGGGTGTAGTTGGTACAGGGTTATTAGAAAGTTTTCATAATCCAAGTAGTATTATTACTGTTATTGTAATGGTTGTTATTGCGTATATATTTAGTATTATAATAAAAAAAGTATTTAAAATTAATTAAATACTTTGAAATGATTTTCTTATCAGTAATAACTCACTTTTTGCTAAATCAGTAGAGCTTAAAGTTTCGTTAATGTCTACATTAAAGAATTTTTTTATTAAGCTAAAACTTTCTTCATTTAAGCAAAGATGATTTTCTTGGATAAATTTTCGTATATTTTCCAGTAAAGTTTCAGTTTCTTTGTTCGGCTTTTTAATGCTTTCTTTTTTTTCATCTATAACAATTTTATATTCAAATAATGGGTTTATTGCGTTTCCTATTCTTTCTAATCTAACTTCGGCTTTTTGATAATATTTTATACAATGGGGATTAAATATTATTAGTGTATTTACAGCATATGATAAAATTTGATTTAATAAGTCTTTATCTAAATTATGTTTTAATTTACTAAAATTCATATAAATTCCATCATAATGTTTTGATAGTTTTTCAAAATCTATCCAACTGTTGTGGGGAAATGTTTGTTTTAAATATTCTAAATCTTCTTTTTTTGATACTTCAAATATTTTAATATTATCTTTTAATGTTATAAAACAAGCTGGTAAATTATATGGGTTGTTTGAATTTTTATAATAAAGCATGTAAGGATTAACACATAAAAAGTCTACCCATTCATTATAACCTGTGTATAGTTTGTTATGTGGAGTTGCCCAAATTCCTCCGTATGGTTTTGGGCCAGACTTATTTTCGATGTTTTGAAATAAATCAATAGATATTATATTTGTTCCAACTGTTAAATAATTCATAGGTATCCCCCTTTTGGATAGGTTATATTATAACATAACTTTTATAATTTGCAAAACTAAATTACTTATAGTATAATGATTTTATCATGGAGTGTGTATATGAAGAAATTTTTAGATAATTATTTGGATAAATGTATTGGTATAATATTAATAATAGCTGTTGCTATACTAATTAATAAAATAGTTGATAAATTAATAGATAGAACCATAAGAAGAAAAAGAAAAAAGAATGTAACAACTTTACTTATGTTTATTAAAAGAATAAAGAAATTGATTTTATATTCTTTAATGATTATTTTAGTATTAGGACAATTTGAAGCATTTCATAAGTTTTCTGTAACATTATTATCTGGATTAGGAATTGGATCAGTTGTTTTAGGTCTTGCGGCTCAAGAAAGTTTAAAAGATTTTTTTGGTAGTTTTGCTTTAGTTATAGGTGATGCTTTTGAAGTAGGTGATTTTATTGAATGTACTTCTTTAGGTGTGAGTGGTACTGTTGAAGATATTACAATGAGACATACAATAATTAGAACTATTAATAATAGAAGAATTATAATTCCTAATGGTCAATTAAATTCATATACAATTGAAAACTTTAATTACTCTGATAATGAAAATATGAAACTTGTAGATTTTACAGTGTCTTATGAATCCGATGTTGATAAAGCAATGAATATTATTAAAGAAGAAATGAAAAAGATGTATCATCCTAATCCAAAGGGAAAGAACAAAGATGTGGAATTTCCAAAAGTTAGGGTAGCTAGTTGGAATGATTCTTCAATAACTTTAAGAGCATGGGTTTGGGGTAAAGATAATAGTGAAACATTTGAAAATATGTATAATTTAAATTATATAATTAAAAAAAGATTTGATAAGGAAGGAATAGAAATTCCTTATCCGCATGTGGTTACTATTAAAAAATAGTTTACATTAATTTGTAAATTGTTTTTTTTGTTGCTGTTGTTTTGTTATAAAAGGTGGTATACTTATACTATAGTAGAGGTGAATTTTATGAAAGCATGTGCAATTAAAGGTGTTAAACAATTTGAAATTAAAGAAATAAAAGAACCAGTTGCAGATGGTAAAAAAGTAATTATTGATGTATTAAAATCTGGTATTTGTGGTTCTGATATTCATTATTGGGTTAATGGTGAACCTAAAGGTTTAGTAATGGGACATGAGTTTTGTGGTCGTGTCGTTGATCCTGGAGATAGACTTGATTTACAAGTAGGGGATAGAGTAACAGCTTTGCCAATATCACCGTGTGGTGAATGTGAGGCTTGCCGTAAAGGAGAAGTTCAATATTGTAGTAAAACATGGAGTGAAGCATTGGGACTTTCAATTGATAATCCTGGAGGTCTTACAAGTCGTATTGCTGTTAGAAGTGATATGGTAATTAAAGTTCCTGATGATATGAAAGATGAAGAAGTGGCAATGGTTGAACCTACGGCGGTTGGTCTTCATGCTGCTCATTTGGGAAGAATTGCTGTTGGAGATGATGTTTTAGTTATTGGTGGTGGAATTATTGGTTTAGTATCAGCAATGTTTGCTAAACTTGAAGGTGCTAGTAGAGTAATTTTAACAGAAACTAATGAAGAAAGAGGAAGAAAGAGTGTAAAACTCGGTGTTGCAGATGAATGGTATAATGCCTTGGATTCAGATTTAGTTCCAAAGATGATGGAAAAAACTCATGGCGGATTTGATGTTGTAATTGAATGTGTTGGTAATAGCGCTGCCGTTAATAGTGCAATTACTTTGGTTAAACCTGGTGGCATTGTAGTATTAGTTGGTGTTGCAACTGATGCAGTACCTACTTATACTGTAATGGCCGTTATGAAGGAATTGGTTGTACAAGGTGCTATTGCTTATACTTATGATGAATTTAAATCTTGTATTGATTTAATTGCTGATCGTAAACTTAATGTTATGAAATTTGTTGATGATGTAGTGCCTTTAGATGGTGTTCAAAAAGCATATGAACGCTTAACTAATGGTAAGGATTCAGCAATTAAAATAATTGTAGATCCAAATAAATAAACCTAACTTTAACCGTTAGGTTTTTAAATACATAAAATAAATTAGGGTGTTGTAATGAAAGAATTAGATATAACTGTTTTAGTAAATAAAGATAATCCGTTAGATAGTAAATATGTTCCTTTAAAGATGTATGTTGTAGATAAAAATGAAAATAATTTTCATAAGTATAAAGATGCTAGTTTAAAGCCTATGCTTAGACAAGATATAAAAAAATATATTGACAAATTACTTAGGGATGCACATTCATTAGGTTTACCTTTAATTGTTGATAGTGGATATCGTAGCTATAATTATCAGAAAGTTGTTTTGAATGCATTAATTAAGGAAAAAGGAGACGAAGCCTATAAATTAGTAGCACTACCTGGAACTTCTGAACATCAAACCGGTTTAGCAGTAGATTTTGCTTATTATGAAAATGGTATATATAATGATGATGTAAAAGAAGATGATAAAGAGGCAATTTGGCTTAAAAATAATTGTTGGAAATATGGCTTTATACTTAGATATCCAAAAGGAAAAGAACATATAACTGGATACAAATTTGAACCGTGGCATTTTAGATTTGTTGGACCTAAGTTAGCTAAGAAAATATATGAAGAAAATATTACTTTAGAAGAATATTATCAAAATTTTAATATAATTTTGTAGTGTTTAACTAATTTTTTATCGCTAGTTTGATTTCAACAATTTATATAATGTTTGAAGACTTAAAAATGTATATGAAAAGTTATTTAATATAAATAAATAAAATTAATATAAGTAGGCGACGATTATTCAAAATTTATCGTGGATAGGCTTTAGGTTTCAATGAAACAAAAAAAAGTGTACCGTGAGGTAACACTTATCCTTTATTTCGTTAGAAATTTAAATTATATTCTACTTATTTCATTAAATCTTCAATAGAAGTATCTAGAATAATAGATAAAAGAACAATCTTTTTTAATGGAATTTTTTTAGTTGAGTCATTATCACTTTCAAATCTCTTGTAATGAGTATGGTTATAATCTAATAATGCTGCAATGTTTTCTGTAGTATAAGGATTTATTGTGCTGTTAGCGTAATTTTTTTTAAACTCCTTATACTTTTCTTTTCTTAATTTTTTAATGTTTTTACAAATTCTGTTGTATAAGTCATTATTGTTGCATTTTGAAATTTTTTCTTGTAATTCTTGATAACTATAAATTGCCATATATTTACACCTCAGATATATTATCACATGAATATAATAATTTACAAGCCACTTATTGACACAATTTGCGTAAAATTGTTATTTTTTTATGCAAATTTTAGATAGATTATGCTATACTATCAAAGTGGAGGAATTATGAAGGATAAAATTGAGTTATATTGTGAATTAAGTCATAAACTTGCTATGGACCACTTAATTGAAAGATTTTGTTTTGAATTAGAAGCTAACAGAGTTTTATTTAATGAAAATGATATTAGTTTAGAAGTCTTAATTAATGAATGTGGAAATAGTGAGGTTTTTAGTGATAAAGAATATAGGTATGCGTATAAAAAAAGTAAAATATTGTTAAGTAAAAGATGTTAGTTCTTTTTTTATTTTGATTAATGTTTTATAATTTTATTATGAAAAAGAAAAGTAGTTTTATATTCATTTTAAGTTTAATTATTATGATTGTATTTTACAATTATAATTATATTAATAAAGAAAGTTTAGCATTACCTTCAGATGTTAGCGTACCTGAGTTTAATGGCTATTATTATATTGAAGTTAATGGAAATATTCCGTTATTTAGTGATGATATCGATACTAGTAAGTCTTTTGAAAATTATAGAGAACTCGATAGTTTAGGAAGAGCTGGAGTTGCTTTTGCTAATATTGGTAAAGATTTAATGCCTACGGAAAAAAGAGGGTCAATTGGGATGATTAAACCTAGTGGATGGCATACTGTCAAGTATGATAATATAGATGGCAAATATTTGTATAATAGATGTCATTTAATTGGTTATCAATTAACCGGAGAAAATGCTAATTCAAAGAATTTAATTACTTGTACAAGGCAAATGAATACTAAAGGAATGCTTGATTTTGAAAATAGAGTTGCTGATTATATAAAAAAAACAGGAAATCATGTATTATATCGTGTAACTCCAATATACGAAAAAAATAATTTGCTAGCTAGTGGTGTAACAATTGAAGCTAAATCAGTTGAAGATAATGGTAAAGGTATTTTATTTAATGTATTTGTTTATAATATCCAAAATGGAATAGAAATAGATTATAAAACAGGGGATAGTAGTTTAAAATAATAAATATTAAACATAATAAAAAAGGAGTGATATTAGATGTTTAATGAAAAAGTGGCAATAATAACAGGGGGAGCAAGTGGAATTGGTCTTGCGACTGCAAAAAAGTTACTAAATGAAGGCGCTAAAGTTGTTTTAGTTGATTGGAATGAGGGTGTAAATGATATTGCTAAAAATTTAAGCAAAAATTGTATTGGAATTAGATGTGATGTTTCATGTGATACAAATGTTCAAGAAACTATAAGTAAGATTATGGAAAAATTTGGCCATATTGATTATTTAGTTGCAAATGCTGGTATTGGTGGAGGGCCAAATAAGGCTCATGAGGTTAGCATTGATGAATGGAATAAAGTTATAGGTGTCAATCAAACGGGTATATTTTTAATGAATAAATATGTAATTAGTGAAATGCTTAAAAATGGTAAAGGCGCCATAGTTAATACATCATCAATGTATGGTTTAGTTGGTACGACTATGAGTTTTGCTTATTCTGCTAGTAAAGGTGCTATTAATCAAATGACTAGATCTTTGGCTCTTACTTATGCTCGTAATAATATTAGAGTTAATGCTATTGCTCCTGGTTATGTTGATACTCCGATTTTAGCTATGGTTCCTGATGAGGCTAAGAATGCTATGGCTAATCAACTTCCTATAGGTAGACTAGGTAAAGATGTAGAAATAGCTAGTTTAATTTGTTATTTACTTAGTGATGAAGCAACATTTATAACTGGTGCTATTATATCTATTGATGGAGGTTTTACTGCTCAATAATAAATTTTATATACTTTTTAGGGTGATTTATATTTAGTTTTAATTATGGGTATTGATAGTGCAATTAATAAAAATTTTTAATTTATAGTACTTTATATAAAAATTATTTCTTTATATGTTAGAGTTTATGATATGGTTTTAAGTGATGTTGTTTAAATTAAATATCCAAAAGTAAAACAATAACATTGATTTAAATTATAAAGTATTAAGAATTGTTAATGATTTTTAATATTTTTTTTGTTCTATAATTTATAACTAGATAGTGATAGTCTACTATACAAGTAAGTATTTGCAAAGTTAAAAAGAATCATAATGTATTAATTTTGTAATTAAATTTAAGTATCAAATATTTTATAATAGTATTCAATGGATAAAAATAAATGTAAAATAATATATGAAAGAATATATAAAATAAATAAGAATGAAAATAAAAAAGTTGAGTGGAGTACATCCAATGTTGGTTTGTGGAAAAACTTAGTTTTTATGAAACATAAAAAGTGTAGTCGTAAGGTAACGCAGATACTTAGATTTTGTTAGAAATTTAAGTATAGTTCTAGAATTTTTGTTAATTAAATAGTATAATTAAGTTAGATATTATTTATTGAGGTGTTTTATGCAAAAAAGAATTAATGTGCAAAAAATGATTAAAATGGCTTATAAGGAAACTAAAAGAAGTTCTTTAGCTATATATTTAATTCTTAGGTTTTTAGTTATAGTTTGTATGATTTTACAAATAATAAGAGGAGATTTAAATAATGCTTTATTATGTTTATTATCATTAGTTTTATTATTTGCACCATTATTTATTCAAAATAAATATGAAATTACCTTGCCAGACGGTTTAGAAATAAGTATTTATTTGTTTATATTTTCTGCGGAAATACTTGGCGAAATTAATAATTTTTATGGTATTATTCCTTATTGGGATACTTGTTTACATACAATAAATGGATTTTTAGCAACTGCTGTTGGTTTTTCTTTAGTTGATTTATTAAATAAAAATAGTAAAGATATTAATTTATCACCGTTTTATCTTTGCCTAGTGGCTTTTTGCTTTTCAATGACCATTGGTATTTTATGGGAATTTTTTGAGTATGGTGGTGATAAGTTTATGAAATTTGATATGCAGAAAGATACTCTTATTACTAATATTTCATCAGTTTATTTAAATCCTGATAATGTGAATAAACCTATTATTGTTGATAATATTGGAAAGACAGAAATTTTTGATATCGATAATAAGTTATTGTATGTTGTTGATGGCGGTTATTTGGATATAGGTTTAAATGACACTATGAAGGATTTATTTGTTAATTTTATTGGGGCTTTAGTTTTTAGTATTTTTGCATATGTTGGTCTTAGAAATAATAAGAACAGTTCTGTTGTTAAAAAATTTGTTCCCACAAAAGAAAAACGAAAAATAGCTGAGTCAGTTAAAAATAGTTTGAATATTTAAAAGAAAGGATATATTATGGCTTATATTGAATTTAATAATGTTTTTAAAGTTTATAAAATGGGAGAGGTTGAAATTAACGCACTTTCAAATACTTCTTTTAAAATAAATAAAGGAGAATTGGTTTGTATTTTAGGACCTTCTGGTGCTGGGAAAACTACTTGTTTAAATATTTTAGGGGGAATGGATAATTTGACTAGTGGTGAAGTTTTTGTTGATGGTAAATGTGTTAATAAACTAAATGGTAAAGAATTAATTAAATATCGTAGAAATGACATTGGTTTTGTTTTTCAATTTTATAATTTAATTCAAAATTTAACAGTTATTGAAAATGTAGAATTAGCTACTCAATTATGTAAAAATTCATTAAAACCAGATGAGATTTTAAATAAAGTGGGTCTTAGTAATAGAAAAGACAATTTTCCTGCCCAACTTAGCGGTGGAGAACAACAAAGAGTTGCAATTGCTAGGGCGATTTGTAAAAATCCTAAATTATTGTTATGTGATGAACCTACTGGTGCGCTTGATTATATAACTGGTAAACAGATACTTAAATTACTTCAAGATACTTGTAGATTAGAACATATGACGGTAATAATTATCACTCATAATTCTGCAATTTGCCCAATGGCTGATAAAGTTATTAAATTTAAAAATGGAGCAGTAAGTGATGTTATTATTAATAAAAAACCTATGGATATAAAGGATATAGAGTGGTAATATGAAAACTATGTTATTTAAACATATTTTTATGAAAATTAGACAAAACTATAAAAGATTTTTATCTTTATTATTTATGGCTCTTCTTGGGATTGGTTTTTATGCTGGAATTGAGGCTTGTAGTCCAGATATGCTTAAAACATTAGATAAATTTTATGATGATAATGATGTTTATGATATTATGATTATATCTAATTTAGGACTTAACAATAAAGATGTTGATAGTTTATCTGAAATTGATGGTATTGATAAAGTTATAGGTTCTTATGAAAAAGATACATATTTAAAAATTAATAATGAACAATATGTAATTAAAGTACTAGGTTTAAGTGATAATATTAATAAAGTTTATTTAGAGCAAGGAAGATTACCTCAAAATAATCAAGAAATTGTTGTTGAAAAAAAGATGGTTCTTGATAATAATTTAAGTATTGGTGATTATATTAATATTTTGGGTGGAGATAAAAAAATAGTGGGTACTGTTATAAGTCCTTTATATTTTTCTACTGAAAGACCTAGTACTAATTTAGGTAGTGGTAAAGTTAATTACTATGCTTATACTTTGAGTGATTTATTAAAAAGTGATTATTATAGTGTTGTGTATGTAACAATTAATGATACTGTAGATATGCTTACTAATAGTAAAGAATATAAAAATTCTATTAATGATTTTGTAAAAAAAATTAATGTTGTTAAAAAAAATAGAGAAGAAGAAAAATATGATGAATTATATAATAAATTAATTTCTGATAGTAAATTATATGGTATTGATATTAATGAAGATGAATTAGTTAAACCACATTGGTACATTTATGATAGACTTGATAACAATTCTTATAAAGAATTAATTAATGCTAGTGATAATATTAAGAATCTAGGTAATGTGTTTCCTTTAATATTTTTTGGTATTGCGATATTAGTTAGTCTTATTTCTATGATGAGAATGATTGAAGAAGATAGAACTGAAAATGGAACTTTGAAGTCACTTGGTTATAATAATTTTTATATTATTTTAAAATATGTTATTTATTCTTTATTAGCTACTATTGTTGGAGGAATTTTAGGTGTTTTTATAGGTTCATATTTGATCCCATATGTTATTTGGAATATATATAAAAAAATA
>URIY01000018.1 GCA_900547995.1 uncultured Mycoplasmatota bacterium | reverse complement strand
ATATCAAATGCTCCTCACCTTGTCAACACATTTCTTTATTTTTTTTCACTTTTTTTCTTATTTTGATTATTTGATACCAATTTCTTATATTCTTGAAAATATTTTTCATTAAATCTATCATTAAACGGGAAATATTTCTTATTATATAAGTCTATTAAATCATCAAGCGATCCCCTAACAACTTCATCAAGTTCATCGGAATAGTTCATCTTTTTTTTATGATATTTGTATTCCATTTTATCCAATATTTTATACTCTTTAGTTGGAAAAATTCGCAAATCTAAATCATAATCAATATATTTTATAGTATTTTCCTCAATTATAAACGGGGTTGCTATATTGCAATAATAATATGTTCCATCTTTCTTCAATTGAGCAATAATATTAAACCATTTGTCTTTAAAAAAGTACATAACTGCAGGCTCTTTTGTTTTCCATTTATTGCCTTCTGCTTCCGTTACTAATGTCTTATTATTTCCAAAAACTATATAATCTTTTTTTACATCTAGAACAACAGCTTCATCCCACGCTCTATGTATACTTCCATCATGTTTGTAACATTGTATTTGTAATTTAGTGCCTTTATTCAACATTATAAGCACCTCCTACATCAATTATAACTTTTTTTACAAAAAAAAGCAAAAAATAAAATTACAATTATATGTAATTTTATTTTTCAAATGTTTGTAATGCTTTATCTATATATATGTCATCCAAAGTATTATCATCAGTAACTTCAATATCAGGATTAATTCCTTCACCATTAATATTATTTCCATTAGCAGTTAACCAAATCTTAGTTGTGTATTTATACTGTTCACCTGATGGTAATTCTATTAAATTTTGTACTGTTCCTTTTCCATACGTAGTATTTCCTACAAGAGTAGCATTAACATTTTCTTTTAATGCTGATGCAACTATCTCAGATGCTGATGCACTTTCTGAATTAACTAGAACAACTATTGGATATGTTTTTTCTTTAGAACCATTTGAATATTTCTTCTCTGTTTTATTTTGATCTTTAACTTGATACATTACTCTTTTATTAGACAAGAATAATGACAAAATATTTTCAGCTGTACTCGAATGACCTCCAGAATTATCTCTTAAATCAATAATTAATCCTTCAATGCCATCTTTCTCAAGATTATTTAGCTTATCTTTAAATTGTTCATATGTATTAAGTGCAAATATAGATATCTTTATATATCCTATATTTTTATTATTGTTATTAAGCATCTTAGAAGAAACAGATGATAATGTAACCTTTCCCTTATTTAAAGACACTTCTTTTTCTTCGCCATCCCTATTTATTACTAAATTAATTTTAGCATTACTTGTCGCTACAATCTTAGAGAATTCTGTAGTTGTAAGGTTTTTAGTATCTTCACCATTGATAGATATAATTTTATCATTTACTTGCAGCCCAGCTTTTGATGCAGGAGAATTATCAAAAACAGTTAGTATTTGAATATACTCATTTGCATATTTTATAATTTCAATTCCAAACCCCTCAAATTCTCCATTTAGCTTTATATTAAAATTATTAGCCGAATTTTCATCAAAATATGTAGCATACGGATCATCAAGTGAATCTATCATGCCTTTAATAGCTCCATTAATAAGCTTATCTTTATCCACATCACCATAATAATTATTTACAATATTTTGATATTGCTCAATAAATTTATATATCTCATTATTTTCATTATATTTTACAGTGACATTGCTTTTTCTACATATCAAATATGCCATGATAAAACTTATAAAACAAGTTACAATAACCAAAAAAACTACCTCAACAGTCGTAAAACTATTACTTTTTATTTTTGCTTTCTTCATATATTCACCATCTTTACCATAATAATGATAGCACAAACCAACTCTCATGTCCACACTATAACAAAGCATTTTACATATATAAAATGAAACAAATATTGCTAAAAAGGAAACAATACGATATAATTTGATTAGTCGTTAAAGGAGAAAAGTATGATAGAAATACAAAATAGAAAAGCAAAATTTGATTACGAAATAATTGATACATACGAAACAGGAATTGTACTTACAGGAACAGAAATAAAATCAATAAGGCAAGGAAAAGCAAATTTAAAAGACAGTTATTGTATTATTAAAAATAATGAGATATATGTACTTAATATGCATATTTCATCATATGATCATGGAAATATTTTTAATCATGAAGAAACAAGAACTAGAAAACTTTTAATGCATAAAAAAGAAATTAATAAAATTAAAAATAATCTTGAGTTAAATGGTTTTACTGTTATACCACTAAAATTATATTTTAAGGGTAGCTTTGCTAAATTACTAATAGGAGTTGCTAAAGGAAAACATAATTATGATAAAAGAGAAACAATAAAAAAACGTGATCAAGAAAGAGAATTAAAAAAATATATAAAGAAAAATATTTAGTTGCATATTTACCCTAAAATGGCGTATAATATGCTTGTATGGGGCTGTCTAGGTTTCGACAGAAATATTAGGCTCTAGATTGCAAGTCGAAGGTACGCGTTAAGTACAAGCAAAAATAAATGCAAAAAATAAATTAAAAAATGTATTTAGTGGAGCTTTAACTCCATCTTTCGCTTAATAGAACTTAAGCAAATACAGCTCTTTATTATCTAATTCTGCGTAGATTTTAAAGGGTTCGATTTTAGCAGAATATGTTATAATCTTGACTAGGGGTTATAATGAATTAAACTAGTCTACCAAATTAAAGAGTTGTTAGTTGCCTTATTTAATTTGGAAAATGTTCAACTAACTAAACTTGTAGATATCTTTTGTGAGATATTTTTGGACAGGAGTTCGATTCTCCTCAGCTCCACCAGATGATGCACAAGCGAACTATTTCTATTATTTTAGGGGTGGTTTTGCTGTTTATATAAAGCTTGATAATAACAAGCAAAAAACGACTAGCTAAATTTAGTTAGTCGTTTTATTTTGTCTTGTATTTTTAACACCTATCAAGCGATATTTTAATACTTATGGTATATGTTATTTGTAAAGTATACTGATAGATGGCATAGTGGCATAGCAAAATTCCAATATAATTAGGTTATACTATTATTTATAAGTTATTATATTAGATTAATAGAATAATTATATACTCGTATATAATTATAATTAAGAAGCAAGAAGATGCACAGAAAATTATTCAACACACTATTGTTAATAATTAGTATATTTTGTTAATAAATGAAAGGTGTTGAATTTAAAATATGACAATAGAAGCAAAAAAAGAAGTATTAAAATATATGATATTAAACGATAGGTATTTTCGTGATACTTACTCCTATAAACTATTAAGATACAGATATTTTGATAATGTAATCAATAATATAAGTGAAATATCACTTAATTATAAAAATGTTATAGAAAATGATAAAATACAAGCTAATCAATTTCTTGATTTATTAGAGTTGTTTATAAAAATAGTTAAGGAAAGATTTTTCAATGTTTATCATATAGAATTCTTACTTAGTGAATTAATACAAACAAATAAAGAAATGGTAGAAGATTACTTAGTAAGCAAATATAATGTTAATGCTGAAACTAATTTATATTTATTAAAGGATAAGATATATAAAATTATTATAAATAATTTCATAAGTAATGCTAAGTATGTACCTATAATATCTTCATTACTAGCAGAACATTATATAGATATTAAACCAGTTAATGAATACACTTACGAAGAAGCAACAGAAATAATTACTATATTATCTGATATTGTGTTCTCCCAACGAGGCAGAGGAAAATATCAATATTTATTTGAAAATATGGAAATCAATTTAGCTCATAATATTAAAATGAGAAAAGAAAGAAAGAAAAATTTTGATGAAAAAAAATATACACAAGAATTTATTTCTAGGTATATATCAAATTATGAGTCTATTATAACTACATATAAAAACAAAGAAAAATATATTAAACATTTTAAATAATGCTTTACTGACTGCTAGTATAGAGTTATTATTACTTCTTTTTCAAGACATCATTTATTTCACAATCTAAAGCCATAACTATTCTTGAAATAGCATCTAAATCTACTCTTTTTATAGTAGAATGATAATAACTTCTAATTGTATTAATTGATAAGTCGGTAATTTTTGATAAAATATTTTGTGATATACCTTTGGCTTCCATTATTGGTTTTATATCAACATAGAAAATATCATATTCTAATAATGGTGTATATTCTTTTTTCTTGCTCATTCGATACCAACTCCTTATAGATTAAAGGTATCATTTTACAGACTTTTTACATATGTCATATATTTAACATATGTTATTGACTTTATAATACACCTTGTGATATAATTATTTTGTCAGATAATGAAGTTTATTAGCTGACGTAGTACGGGACAGCTAGTTTTAGTGTCCCTTTTTTAATTGTTGTAAGGAGTGGTAGTTTAATGAAAAAGAAAATTTTAGGTGGTACTTTACTAGTAGTTGCTATTGTAGGTGCATTTTTAATAGGTTTTATGTTTAAAGATACTTCACAATACAATGTAGCATTACAAGAAGAAAGTATTATAGTATCAATAAATCCTGAGGTTTTATTTAATACTGATAACAAAGGTTATGTTAAGGAAGTTTTACACATTAATGAAGATGCAAAAATATATAAAGAAGAAGATTTTTTGGGACTTGAAATTAAAGAAGCAGTTAATAAAACTATTGAAGTAGCAAAAGCAAATGGCTATGTTAAAGAAGATACGGTTGTTAATATATCTAGTTTAAATGAAAACAGTGTCTATGTAGAAGATATAGTTCTTAATTTAAAAGGTAATAAAATAAATGTTAAAACAGAAAAAATACCAAAAGATGCAATAGAAACAATTATGTCTAACATTGATACCACTGGTAATGTAGAAACTGAGTTTATAGTTTTAGATGATGGCTATGTTATTATTAAAAAACATAGTAATATTGAAGGACCTGGACCTAGTGAGGAAGAACTAAATAATCAAACAGATAATAATAACACAAATAATAATACAGACAATGATAAGCAAAATACAAAACCAGTTCAAAAGGATGAAGAACCTACTACAGAAAAAGATTTAGGTAGTGGTTATGTAAAGGTAGAACCAGCTGGATATGGTGATTATATTAAAGGAGACCATGTTTATTTATATGAAGGTGGACCTAGATATTTTAAATTCTATGAGACATCTAAAATAGGATGTAAAGATGCAATAGATAAGAAAGCTTGTGCTAATTGGTATATAAATGATTTAACTCCTAGATTAGCATCTGTTAAAGATAATTTAGAAACTTGGCAAAATCAATATGATGCTGAAATTAGAAGATTAGAAGAAGCTCAAAAGAAAGTAACAGAACTTGAAGATGAGATATTAAACTACAACCCAGAAGACAACTACACTCCTCTAGAGGATTTAAAAACATCCTTAGAGCACTATAAAACAGTTGTTGAAGGAGCAACATCAGGTAAAAAAGAAGCACAAGATTATGTAAAGGCAATTAATTTAGAAATAGAAGAATATAATAAAGTATTGGCAGTTTATTACGCAGTATTAAATTAATAAAGTTATATAAGTAATAACCCTTTATCCTATTTGGATATAGGGTTTTATTTTGTGTTAAAACATATAAAAATCACTATGTTATATTCTTTATAGGGGGGTTAGCAATGAATAATAATTTTGAAAAAGAAGTTTATTATTTTATCGAGTTAGTTTTTAACAATATTCAATCTGCTAAAACTAAGAAGAATAAGAAAAAAGCAATTCTTACTAATCTAAAAGTTAAATCAAACGGAGAGAAAATCATTGTATTTAATAAGGAGAAAAAATACTCATACATATTATACACTAAACAAATACAGGATTTTAAATTTAAGCAATACCTTACTAAATGTATAGCTCTAATTTATGTTGATAACCTAACTAAATACTTAAATAATAAAATAACTTTTGGAGAACTAGCAGATATTAAAGCAGAAGCTCCACCAATAGTTAAAAGACTTTTAGAGCAAAAGAATAATATATCTGAGCAATTAATATTACTTCGTAGAAGTAGACATATTGCAGAAGTACAGAAATATATTGATGACCTATATCATCATAAATCTGCAACTGCATATACGAAATACCTAATTGATAGATATTATTATAATTTAAAAGGTTTAACTAGACCTGAGAAGAATTGCATAGAAAGGATGTTCAAATTATTATTACATTAATAAAAAATGAAAGAAAGGAGATGAATACTAATGAATAATCACGTTATGTTAATAGGAAGAATAAATAACGATATTGAAAAAATAGAAATGGACGACAAACTAACATATAAATTAATGTTAAATATTAGTCGTAATTTTAAAAATCAAGATGGCGATTATGAAAATGATATTATTCCCGTTGAACTAATGAGTTATGTTGGCAATACTACATTTGAGTATTGCAAAAAAGATGACTTAGTAGGTATTAGAGGAAGAATTGAAAGCAAAGAAAACAACCCAATTAAAATAATTGCAGAAAAAGTAACCTTTTTATCAAACAATAGAAACCTAATAAATCAAAACTAGAAAGGAATATATGCTTATGCAAATTAAAATCCACAGGGGGATTAATCAAATTGGTGGATGCGTAACTGAAATCAAAAGTAAAAAAGCTAGAATACTTATTGATGTTGGAACTAATCTACCTACTTGCACGAGTAATGTAAAAGTAAATGTTGCTAATATTAGTAAAAAATGTGATGCAGTCTTTATTACTCATTATCATTTAGACCATTTAGGCGAATATATGCAAGTTAAGAAAGAAGTACCTATTTATATTGGAGAACAAGCAAAAGAGATATTTACGATCTACCAAAAGAAAATGAAAGAACCAAATATTGCAGAAGTGACACAGGCACATATTGATAGAATTGAGGCATTTAAGACTTTTAAACAAGATGAACAAATAGAAATTGGGGATATGAAAATAACCCCTATTCGTATAGACCACTCTGCTTTTGATAGTTATATGTTTCTTATTGAAGCTAATGGTAAAAGGATTTTACATACGGGAGATTTCCGTACACACGGTCCTATTGGTAGAAATACACCTAAAATACTTAAAGGAATAGGAAAAATTGATGTTCTTATTTGTGAACATACAACACTTTCAAGATTGGATGAAACCTTTATGTCAGAGTTTATGTTACAACAAGAAGCGATTAAATTGATACAAGATAACAAGTATGTATTTATTATGTGTGCTTCTACGAATATTGATAGGATAGCTTCTTTTTATCACGCAAATAAAAAAGCAGGAACTAAACTTTTTATATGTGATGACTACCAAAAAGATATTCTTAACTATGTGACAAAAACAAGTACAAAATATGCAGACTATTACAACTTTTCAGATGTTAAAAGTTTTGATGGTAGGTTTTATAAAGAGATGATAGAAAAAGGTTTTTGTATGCTAGTACGAAGTAATTACTTTTCAAAGAAGTTTATTAATAGCCCTAACTTTAAAAGTGGTATATTTATTTATTCACAATGGTTAGGATACTTACAAGGCGAAACAGCTGATGAGGGTATTTCTAAATTTGTACCGAAAGACTATCATTATTTACACACAAGTGGTCACGCAACTGCAAAAGGAATTATAAAAGTTTGTAATATTGTTAAACCGAAAGTAATAATTCCTATACACGGAGAAAACTCTCACGACTTTGACAAGTTAAATCTACCATATAAGATTAAACACTTAAAAAATCAAAAGACATTTAATATATAGTATTTATGATTTATTGAAAGGAATTAAATTTTATGACTAAGAAAGATACAAAAGAAGATACTAAAAAAGAGTCTAAGACAAAAAGGAAGCAATCTAAAACAAGAACAAAACCTAAAACACCCTCAGATATTAATTTACTAGATAATCGTGTTATTAGATTAACAAAAGCTGTTGATAGTGAAACATCCGAAAAAATAGTAGAACAATTATTGAAGTTGGATGCTATCAAGTGCAATAAAGATATAATATTTTATATCAATTCTCCGGGTGGCTCTGTTTCAGATGGTATGGCTATTTATGATGCTATGCAAATAGTAAAAAGTGATGTTAAGACAATATGTTTAGGTCGTTGTTCTTCAATGGCAGCGATACTACTAAGTGGTGGTACAAAAGGTAAACGATACATAACTCCAAATAGTGAAGTTATGATACACGAAGTTTCAACTTTCAATGGTGGTAAAATTGGAGATGTAAAAATAAGTTATGAACACTCTAACGCACTAAACGAACGAATTATCAAGATATTAGCAGATAATACTGGTAAAGATATAGACCAGATTAGACAAGATATTCAGCAAAAAGACAAATGGTTTAATTCTGATGAAGCATTAGAATATGGCTTAGTAGATAAATTATTAATAAAAAATGCATTGTAATACCTAACTCAATTCTAATTAATAGATAATTATATACTTCGTATATAATTATGAAAAGAAGCACTATAACCAATTTTACTGAATTTAAAAATTAAATATTCTTACTAATACTTGTCATAGTGGCATAGTAAAATTCTAGTTCTTACCACTTCCATTATTGGAAGATTTATATACTTCGTATATAAATGTAGGACTAGAGGTAATTACTTGATGCATTATATAAAACAAGATATTACACTCAAGTTCTTATATATAATAATGGTAAGCATAAATACCTACTTCTACATTGTAGAACGGACCCAATTCAGAGATAATGTCCTAATTATTACACTTCACAAAAACAAAGTAGTTCTTCCACCTAGTGTAATATTTTAAAAACTTGCTCATGCTAGATACGGAACAATTTAGGAGTAATTCTCTTATCAACCCAAATTTGAATAAGACCAAAGTCTACCTTAACCGTCATACTGAACACTTGTGGTAACACAATGGACCTCAGACCGTTAATTTATCTAGCCGTAGTTATTTAACAATGTGGATGCTAAAAATCTAAAAGTGAAATTTATAGTATGTGGGACTTGGATTTCACTTAACTACGAAATAAGTAATTCTAATCATATAACCAATAATTAAAAATTAAGAACTAATACTAATACTAAAAGAAACGATAATATTAATAAGACAAAAACATAAAAAACGATTAAAAAATAGGAACGAGAAAAAGAATAAATTTAGAAATGAAAACAAAAAATACAATATTAAATGGTATAGTGGCATAGTAAAAATACAAAATAGAGAGTTAGGTATATCGAGATGATCCTAACTCTCTATTTGCTTATCTATGATAAGACCTCTCCTAGATGCTCTTATAAGCTCTACAGAGGTATATCTATATTTACAAATTTTTTATCGCCCTATATAGTAAAAGTTCCTCAGAGCTTTCCTAGGGCTTCATAGAAGCACTATCTACGAGTTACTAAATCTAACCATAGATATTGGTTAAAATTAGTTATATCATACTTAGCTAATGCTTCTTCACTAGTTGTTTTCTCCATTTGTTCAGATAAACCACAACTAGTAAGGTATCTATCATAAATGTCTTTACTATCACAATTACTGAAAGTTGGAGAAGCATAATATGTATGCCTATTATTTCCAAACGAGTATCGCTCTGGTCTATAACCTAGAGCTAGCACTCGCTTACCAAATATAGCATTACTAACTGCCTCCTTATTATTACGATTACACCACTTACGGTATTCATCATAATATTTGGATTTGATGATTATCTCCTTTATAGGGTACAACTCGCAGAACTCTGCTACATTGTTGCACTCCATAAAATACTTCTTAGTTTCTTCCTCTACACTAGAAGGTATAGTGAATTTACCATTTTTCAATACCTCACTAAATGCTTGGATAGCTCTAGTTGCTATAATCTGTAATGCTAAAGGTTGGCATAATTCCTCGGCTATATTAATATTACGATTATTGTTATAATCCGTAAATTGTGCCAGAAAGGGCGTAACTATAAATCTATCTTTTATAGCTAAACCAGTTTCTTTAAAGTCTATTACATCATTAACTAAAAATATCATTGTAGCGTAAGGTTCAAATTCTATTTTACCCTCTCGTTTTTGCTCCACTGATATAGTATCTCCTGCTATAATACTTTTTATTAGCGAAGTATTAACATACCTAGGTTGACCCTGGTCTGGCACTACATTAGCAGTACACCCCATTAAGGTCTTAATTGTAGACTTGCTTCCTAATCTGCTACCTGATAATTGTTCTAAACGCTCATGCGAACATTGTTTCCCGAGTAATTTCGTAATAATCTTCGCTAGAACCCCTTTGCCGTTTCTTCCTTCACCGAGAAAAATAAAAGCTTTTTGAAGTTTTGCTGTCTTGCATAAGCAGCTTCCCACACATTCATATAGTAATTTCTCTAGTTCTTTATTTTGACAGCATATGCTATCAAAATAGTAGTTTACTAAATCTAGCTCCTTTGATGGTGTTGTAAGTACCCCATAATCATTATAGGGTACTTGTAAATTTGCAATTATAGTATCTATATCTTGCAACCTTTCAGTATTAAAATTAACATTGTCTATCATTAAAATTCTCCTCTCCTTTGACTATGCTTGATTTTAAATTGTTGGTCTTTTGCTCCTCTTCTGCTATAAACTTCTCATATTCTTCTTGATGCTCCTTGATATATTGACGAACATCAAAAACAATACTATTAGATATTTGTTTAATTTGTTCGTCACTAAGTATCACATTACATCTCCTTTCATAGAGTAGTTTAAACAAAACTAAACTTGTATTTTTGTCATGAATAAAGGCCTTTTTTCGTTGACAAAAATATAATAGCAAATAAAAAAGTATATTTCTAAGGAGAATTTAGTATATTTTTATTTTGAAATGTAGTATAATATGGGTATATATGTGAAAGGAGACATTACATGGTTACAAATAAGGAAATTATTGATAGAGAAATTGGTAATAGATTAGCCAAACTTAGGACTGAAGTTAATCCTAAATTAACGCAAGATAAATTGTATGCCGAACTTCGTGATTTGATTTCTAAAAGAGAAGGAACGATTAATGACGAGGATGGTAATCAAAATGGTGATAAGGTTATAAGTAAAATTGAGAATGGATATGGTTTGTCACTAAGATATGCATTAGCATACTCTGAATATTTTAATGTTTCTTTGGAATATATCTATTTTGGTGCAAAAAGTTATAAACCATCTTATGACGAT
Organism: uncultured Mycoplasmatota bacterium; assembly: GCA_900547995.1. GTDB lineage: Bacteria > Bacillota_I > Bacilli_A > RF39 > UBA660 > UMGS1045. The sequence continues at coordinate 20,622 of URIY01000018.1, read as the reverse complement.
ATAAAAGAATTAACTGGTCTTTCTGATGATGCTTTGCACACATTAGAAATGTTAAAAAAGAATGATAAACTATCTCTATTTGTATTGAATAAGTTTTTAGGTTCAAAATTGTCAAACGCTTTTATAACTTTACTACATTCTTTCTTTGATTATCTTAAAATAACTGCAAAAAGGAAGGATATTTCGAGCGAGTATATAAAATATGCTAAGAAACGAGGTATAAAAATTAAAAAAAGTGATGATTTTTCTTGGGAACTTTATCCAAAAGAAAGAGAATATATTTCTCTGTATAAAATATCAACAGAAACAAAAGAATTAGCAGAAGAATTTAAAAAGTGTGGTGATAAAAATGAAATCTAATTCTGTTATTTATGCAAGATATAGTTCTCATAGTCAAAATGAACAATCAATAGAAACCCAAGTTGAAATATGTAAAAGTTATGCCAAAAAGAATAATTTAAAAGTAGTTCAAGTATATGAGGATAAAGCAAAATCGGGAACTAACGATAATAGAGAAGCATTTCAACAGATGTTAGCTGATAGTAGCAATAAAGGCTTTAGTCATGTGATAGTTTATAATCTTTCAAGATTTGCTCGTAATAGTTATGAAAGTGTTATGAATGAAATGATACTTAGTAAAAATGGTGTTGATGTTTTATCTGCTACAGAAAATGTTAATGGAGCAGATGACGACCCAACAGCTTCTTTAATGAGAAATATAATGCGAGGTGTTAATGAATATTATTCTAAAAATACAGCAAAAAACATCAGAGATGGATTAAAAACAAATGCTAAGAAAGGATTAACAATAGGTGGCTTGTCTTTACCATTAGGATACAAATCAAATTCTAATAAAGAAATAATAATAGATGAAGAAATTGCTCCACATGTAAAAAAGATATTTGAGATGTATCATGAAAATAATTCTATAGCAGAAATTGTTAGATACTTAAATATGTATGGTATCAAAACATCTCGTGGAAATGAATTTAATAAAAATAGTATTAGAAGAATCGTTACTAATCCTAAGTATATCGGAATATATATGTTTAAAGGAGAAGAAATGCCAGTTAGAATTCCAGCAATAATTGATAGAAAATTATTTGAAGAAGTTCAAGATTTAGTTGAAAAAAAGCATATTTCACATAGTAGAAAGAGCGATTACTTATTAACAGATAAATTATATTGTGGTTTATGTGGTGCTAAAATGACAGGTGTTGTAGCAAAACATAAATATCATTATTATAAATGTGTTAATTCTAAAGGTAGTTTAAAGACTTGCAATAAAGAAAAAGTTGATAGAGAATATATTGAAGAATTAGTTGTTAATCAAACAAGAAAAATGCTCACTAAAGAAAATATCAGAATAATAGCTGATAAAGTTATAGAATTTATAGAAAAAGATAAAGATTTGTCAGAAATAAAAAAACTTCAAAAATCTTTGAGGAAATGCGAAAAATAAATAGAAAGTTTATTAACTGCTGTTAGACAAGCTACAAGTGATAGTGTTAGAAATTTATTACTAACTGAGTTAGAAAAAGCACAAGAACAACAAAAAGGATTAAAAGCACAATTAGAATATGAAGAAGCAAATAATATGCCTATAACTGCTTCTGAAGTAAGATTTTATTTGACAGAATTAAAAAAAGGAAACATTAATACTAAAAAGTATAAAAGATTACTAATTGATACATTTATTTACAAAATTTACTTATATGATGATAAAATGGTTATAAATTATACAACTCAAGATGCCAGTAATATCAAGCTTCCAGACAAGAATTTGGTATTAAGTTCACTTGAAGGTACAATAGCTCCACCATTAAAAATTTATTCGAACTAGAAATAGTTCGTTTTTTTGTTTAAAAATATATAGTGGCCGAAAAGTGGCCGAATATATTGATGTTACTTTTAAAACTGTATATACTATAATTGAGGTGATAATATGTACATAGAAGATGAATATACAGAATTGAAAATTGAGTTAACAAAAGATATAAAAAAAAGAAATAATTGCATTTGCAAATACTAAGGGTGGAAAAATATACATTGGTATTGATGATGGCGGAAATGTTATTGGGCTAAATAACGCAAAAGGAGATTTAGAATCTCTTTCAGGAATGATACGAGAAGGAATTAAAAGTGATTTAACATTATATACATCAGTTAATTTAATAAATATAGATGATAAAGATATTATAGAAATCAATGTAATGGATGCACCTAACAAACCATATTATTTAACTGATAAAGGCATAAAGACTTCTGGCGTATATTTAAGATATGGAAATACAAGTGCTCCTGCAATTGAAGAAGTTATAAAGAAAATGCTTATTGAAAATCAAGGCGATTCATTTGAAACACTTGTTTCTCAAAATCAAAATTTAAATTTTGAAACACTTAAATCAATTTTCAATAAACATAATATCTCGTTAGATAATAATAAATATAAGAGTTTAAATATTATTAATTTAAATAATCAATATACAAATTTAGGATTATTATTATCTGATGAATGTCCTTATTCAATAAAATGTGCGATTTATAATGGAACAAATAAGTTAGAATTTAAAGACAGAAAAGAATTTACTGGATCAGTTTTAAAACAAGTAAATGAGGTATTTGAATATTTAGACTTATTTAATAAAACTAAAGGAAGAATTGTCGGGTTAGAAAGAATTGATACAAAGGATTACCCTGAATATGCGATAAGAGAATCATTATTAAATGCAATTATTCATAGAGACTATAATTACAAAGGAAGTATTCTTATTTCACTTTATGATGATCATTTTGAAATAACTTCATTGGGTGGTATTGTTAAAGGGTTAAGCTTAAATGATTTATATTTAGGAATATCCGAAAGCAGAAATCCTAATTTGGCAAATATATTTTATAGATTAAAATATGTTGAAAGTTTTGGGACTGGAATTGGCAGAATAATTCAATCATACGATGATTATAATAAAAAACCTATATTTGTAGATACAGATAATGCATTTAATGTAACATTATATAATGTTAACTATGTTGAAAATCATGAAAAAATATTACCTTCTAATTTAACGCAAGAAGAAAAAATAGTAGAATATTTAAAGAAAAATAATAAGATAAATAGAAATATAGTTGAACAATTATTAGATATTTCATCGACGAGAGCTAAAAATATATTAAATAATATGTGCGAAAATAAATTAATTGTTATGGTTGGAAGTGGAAAAAATATTATATATGTGTTAAAATAATATTAGATTGATTTATATATTAGATTCGTTAACAAAGTTGTAGACCTCTACGTCGTCAGCACCAGATTGATAGAAAACTCGAACTTTTTCGAGATAATATAAAAACTACTCTCAAAATCAAATTGAAAGTAGTTTTATTTTGTAAATTTAATAGCACACTTGCAAATTGCCGTACAAATTAGAGTGTAAAACTGTTTATAAATTATTTTTCTAACATTACTCTTTTGTCAAAATAGTAATGCTTATTACATATTTCAGTTAGCTTTGGTCTGTGAGTTACTATAAGACAAGTTTTATCTTTTAAATACTTATTAATCATATCATAAATTTTACCTTCTGATAAATTATCTAAATTTGATGTAGGCTCATCTAAAATGTAAATTTCTTTATTTAATAAAATTCCTCGTATTATATTTAGTCGTTGTTTTTGTCCTGCAGATAATTTGATTCCTTTTTCACCTACGAGTGTATCCAATCCGTTCTCTAAACCATTTATCCATTCATCTAATCCTGCATCTTTTAAATATTCATTTAACACTTCATTTGCAATTTTTTTACCTAAACATAGATTCTCTTTAATAGTCAAATCAAACAAATCAGATTCTTGAGAAATATAAGCAATATCGGGAGTTTTTGATGTTGGTATACCATCTGTTAAATAGCTTTTTTCATCAACATCATAAAATCTACAAAACAAAGATAAAAATGTAGATTTACCTTGACCTGATTCACCAACAACACTAATTTTATCTTTTTTACTTAATGAAAAATTTGGTATTCTAATAATAGTATTACTTTCATCATTATATTTAAATTCGATATTCTTAAGTGTTATGTTATTCCAATTTCTAATTTTAGTTTGAGGTTCTTCTTCTATAATCATTTTCTCTATTTGATTATTTGCTGATTTAAATTTATTATAATGGATAAATAACGATGCCACACCTTTTAATTCAACCTTTAATCCACTGAACATTGAAGAATAGAATACTATATAACTAAATACATCATCACCATTTTTCATTCTAAAAAATAAACCAATTAATATAATTACATACATTAGATAAACTAATCCATTAATACCATCAGATCTCATAGAATGGAATATATATGTTTTTTTTAATGGTTTTTTTACTACATCAAATTTTTTATTAATTGTTCCAGTTGCATAATTTAAAGCATCAAAATTTTTAACAATTTTAACATTTTGTAAGAAATCAACAGTAGTTGCATTATATTTAGCATTTATATCATTATATTCTTCCTGAATTTTAACATTTGATTTTGTAATTATAACATTGTAGGCAACAATAACCATTGTAAAAATTAAACAAACTATAAACATAATATAACTTTGTGTCCACACTTGAATTAAAAATATAGTAATAGCAACACAGAAACCGTTTACTGTCATCATTATTTCATTTAAAAGTGCAACTGTTTCATCGCTTATTATATCTAATTGTTTTTTTAAATAACCCGTGTGAGTGTTATTTATTCTAGAAACATTCATATTACATAACCTTTTAAAATAGGATATTTGTAAATCTTTTTTACTAACTTCAAGAAAAGGTTCCACTTTTGTATTCCATAATACATTAAAAAATATTTCTAGTATTTTAATTACAATAGTAAGTATAATTAACCATTTGAATTTTTCCAAACTAAATGGTACAGTTAAAAATATTGATAATATAACGGGCATTATATATAAACATATATTTTCTAAAAATGCATTTATAAAACATAAAGCATATTTTTTCTTATTTAATGTTTTAAATGGATACATCATAAAAAAACCTCAATATAATTTTACCATAATTTTGTTTAATATTTTGTATATGTATTCAAATTTATTTTAAAATTAACCATATTAACATCAGTTAATAGTTATTATTAACTATTTCTTTTGGACTAGAAGTTGCTTTACTTCTTCCTTTAGATCACCAAATTGTATACAAAGTCTTTATTTATAAAGGCTTTTTTTAAAATACTCATTTCTTTAAAATTATCTTACTTTTTTCTTAGAAACATTTTATTATTAATTTTAACATTCAATAAAATTCAAAAAAAAGCACAACTTTTAATCTATTGCACTCTTATATTTTTTATTTCCTGTGAATAATTTTTTGATATTCTTTTTCTGCCTTGATAAAATTTTCATTATAAAAACCAATTAGATTTTCTATTTCTTGTTTCTTATTATGTACATTTAAACTATTAGAACAAGACAAAGCCCTACACTCTCCATCTATAGTTGCAACTAAAAAGAATAATTTTTGAATAATTGTTTCTAATCCTAATATTTCACCTTGATAAAAGATATTAAAAGTCATTGTATTTATTGAATTATTTTTATTTTCTTTAGCCAAGTAACTCAAATAATTCTTAGAATTATTAATTAATTTTTCTATTTCATTATTCGTAAGTGTATTTAAAAACGGATAATTCAATGAAACCTTGTAAATTAAATTAATCATGTCGGCTTTTACATCAGTAAATAACACTTTATCACTATAAAATTTTTTGAAGAAGGCAAATTCTAAATTAACCAAATTATAATCATAAAAATCAATTCTGTATTTAACCTCATTTGCAAAATCTTTTAATTGCTTTATTTTTGCTTTCCTAGCATCATTTTTTTCTTCTATAGTCTCTATTTCACTTATTTCATCTTCACTTATAATTGGTTTTTTCATATAAGTATTAAAATGTATAAGAAATGGATCACAGCATAAAATCAAAAAAGCAATTTTTGTATCGAAATCGTATCCTAATTTATTATATGGATTTGTTAAATAATTAATTGCCATTTTATATCCTTCATAGCCAATGCTTCTTTCATAACTTTTAAAGTGATCAACCATTTCATTTATTTCATACAAATTATTTTCATCAATATTTTTAAAATTATTAAACTTCCCCAAATTATAATATAATTTAGAGTAATTTGTTATACAATCATCATATGTTTTCACATTACTCACCCCACATTGGTGGTTATTATAAAATATTTTTTTTATTTTGACAAGTATTTAACAAAAAAAAGTAACAAAATTTGTTACCTTTTAATCTCAACCATTTCATATGCTTCTATTACATCGCCAACTTTTAAATCATTAAAGTTTTCAACTGTAATTCCGCATTCTAAGCCTTTCTTTACTTCTTTAACAGAATCTTTTTCTCTTTGTAAAGAATTGATATTACCATCATATATAACTACACTATCTCTAATAACTCTAGCTTTAGCGTTATTTTTAACTATACCATCAGTTATATATGATCCAGCAATAATTCCAACTTTAGAAAATTTAAATAATTTTCTTATTTCAGCTGTTCCAATTACTTTTTCTTCATAGATAGGATCTAGCATACCTTTCATTGCGGATTCCATTTCTTCAACAGCTTTATATATAATATTATATAATCTAATTTCTACACCGTTTTCCTTAGCATAATCTCTTATACTATTAGATGGTCTAACATTAAAGCCTATTATTATAGCATTTGATGCTTTAGCAAGAACAATATCACTTTCTGTAATAGCACCAACACTACTTCTAATAACTTTTACACGAACACCTTCGACATCTAATTTTTCAAGGGAATTTTTTACAGCCTCACTACTACCATTAACATCAGCTTTGATTATAACATTTATTTCCTTAATACCATCTTGTATTTTAGCAAATAAATCATCCAAGCTAATTGTTCCACTATTCTTATTATCATTTAATTTAGCTTGAACTCTTCGTTCCTCGCCAACGCTTCTTGCTTGTTTTTCCGTTTCAAAAGCCATAAATTTATCACCAGCAACTGGCATATCATTTAAACCTGTAATTTCAACAGGAGTTGATGGCAATGCCTCTAAAACTTCCTCACCACGATCATTTTTTAGGGTACGAACTTTACCATAAGCACATCCAACAACAATTGGATCACCTATACGAAGAGTACCATTTTGAACAAGAATGGTTACAATTGGTCCTACATGTTTATCAAGTCTTGCTTCAACCACAGTACCCGTTGCATATCTTTTTGGATTAGCCCTATAATCTTCCATTTCAGCAACAAGTAAAATATTTTCAAGCAATTCGCTAATACCTTCACCTTTTGCAGCTGAAATCTTATTAAATAAAGTATTACCACCCCACTCTTCGGGTGTAAGACCATATTCAGTAAGATCTGTCATAATTCTTTCTGGATTTGCACCTGGTTTATCCATTTTATTTATAGCTACAATAATTGGTACTTTAGCAGCAAGAGCATGATCTATTGCTTCTCTTGTTTGAGGCATAACACCATCATCTGCAGCAACAATTATAATTACAATATCCGTTATTTTAGCCCCTCTAGCACGCATTTCCGTAAATGCAGCATGCCCTGGAGTATCAATAAAAGTAATCATTTCTCCATTATAATTTACTTGATATGCACTAATAGCTTGTGTAATACCACCTGCTTCTGAAGAAACAACATTAGTTTTTCTAATGGCATCAAGTAATGTTGTTTTACCATGATCAACATGTCCCATAATGGTAACAACTGGAGCTCTTTTTATTAAATCTTCAGCATTATCAACTATTTCAAATTCTTCAAAATTAGTTACATCTGCTGTTTCTTCTCTTTTTAATTCTTTACCATAATCAAGAACTAATATTTCGGCATTTTCAAAACTAATTGAATTATTTATGGTAGCCATTGTCCCAAGCATAAATAATTTTTTTATAAGCTCTGCTCCACTAACACCAATTCTATTGGCAAGTTCCCCTATAGTCATATTTTCAGTATATAAAACAATATTAGAATTAGTAGAATTGGTATTTGATTGTAACCTTTCTTTATTTTTATACATTTCTTTCTTCTTAGCAGCAAGTTCTTTTTTATTGTTAATAACCTTATTAAATTCTTTTTTCTTTTTTAATTTTTCTTTCTTTACTGTATTATCAACTTCAATATTTTTATCAAAAGTAATTTGTTCTGCTAAATCATCAAGTGCTTCTTCTTCTGAATATGTGGCATTATCTAGTTCAATGATAGCGTCTTCATCTAATTCATCACTAGCATTTTTAACATTAATACCAAGCTCCATACATTTTTTTAGTATTTCTTCAACTGATTTGTTTACATCATTCGCATACTCTTGTACACTCATCATATTTACGCACCTCTTTTCTTAAATTTTAAATACTTTTTGCTTTGCCTTTTCAATGTCATTATTATCTCTAAAGCATTCTATAGCAACTCCGGCTTTATTTAGCATATACCTGCTTGCCATAACTAATTGCTCCTTAGAATACATATCTAAATAAATAATTTTAGATATACCTGATGTAATAATCATTTTGGTACATTCTAAGCAAGGAAATAATGTTACATACATTCTTGAATTATTTAAACGAATTTTTTCACCGGTATAATTTTGAATAGCATTTGCTTCAGCATGAACCACAAATGTATTTTTTATTCGCATTATATCTCCCGTATCTTCACCTAAACTATCCCATGGCATATCTAATTTATCATCCATACCTCTAACTGCACCATTATAACCTTGTGAAAGTAAATGATTATTTTCATCTACAATAACTGCACCAACTTGTGTTCTTGGATCCTTACTACGTTTAGAAGCAACAATAGCCTCTAACATAAAAAATTCATCCCAAGATAGGTAATCTTTTCTCTCCCCTGACATAAAACACCTACTTATTAACTATATTTCTTAATTCTTCAAATATTTCTTTTGGAACTACAGTTTCTAAATGTTTATTTAAAATATTACTTTTCTCAGCCTTTTCTATTACAGATAAATCTTTTTTTAAATAAGCACCTCTACCATTTTGTTTCCCAGTTTCATCAACAACAACACTTCCATCACATGTTCTAACAACACGAATTAATTCTTGTTTAGGATATTTTTCACGTGTTACGACACAACTTCTCATTGGTATTTTTCTTGTTTTCATTAATTATTCCTCAACAATATTAATGCCAACTTCACGTGCTTGTTCAATTGTTTTTACATCAAGTTTGTAATGTGTTAAACGAGAAGCCAAACGAACATTCATACCCTTTTTACCAATTGCAAGTGATAAGTTTTCATTATTAACAATAACCATAGCCTCTTTTTTATCTTCATCAGTAATAAATACATGAACATCTTTAGCAGGACTTAAAGCATTTTCAATAAATTTAGCTGCATCCTTATCATAGTTAACAATATCAATTTTTTCACCATTTAGTTCATTTATAATACGATTAATACGTGTTCCTTTTTCACCAATACATGATCCAACAGCGTCAATATTATCCCTCTCAGAATATACAGCAATTTTGGTTCTATTTCCTGCATCACGAGCAACACTATATATTAAAATTAATCCTTCATTTATTTCTGGTATTTCAAGTTCAAATAAACGTTTTACAAATCCATAATGATTTCTTGATAATAGAATAAGTGGGCCTTTACCATTATTGTCTACTTTTGTAATATATACCTTAATATTAGATCCCATTTTAATTTTTTCACCAGGAATTATTTCTGTTTTTGGTAATATTCCTTGTGTACGACCTAAATCAATATAATAATTACGAACATCTTCCATTGCAACTAATCCTGTAACCATTTCATCTTGCTTATCTTGATATAAAGAAATGATATTATTCTTTTCAGCTTCACGAATTTTTTGTACAACTACTTGTTTTGCTGTTGCAGCTGCAACTCTACCAAAATCCTTTGGTGTAACTTCTGTTTCAATCGTTTCCCCTATTTTAATTCCAGGAACTATTTTTTGTGCATCTTCTAATGTTAAATGTAATCTTTCATCAAAGAATACTTTATATGGAGTATCATCGTCATCATCGTCATCATCATCTGTTTCTTCAACAATTTCCTCTTCTGGAAGACCAGCAGTAATCTCATCATATTCATTCTTTTCCACAACAGTTTTAAATGAATAAATATGTATTTCTCCAGTTTCCCTATTAATATCTACCCTAACATTTGGTAATGAATGATAATTTTTTTTGTAAGCAGATGTAAGTGCTAACTCCATAGCATCATATACTATATCTTCAGATATTCCTTTTTCCTTGCATAAAACATCAAGAGCTGTTTTAAATTCTTTACTATTCATAAAATTCACCTTCCTTATTTTGAACAAACATCTAATATATAATTATCAGTAATTAAATCATCCTCATCGAGGATTGGATTAACAATTTTACTAACAATTACACAATCATCAACAGTAATTGGACTTACATTATCAATTATAATTCTAAGATAATATATACCATCTTCTTTAAGATATTCAATATTAACTATTTTATATCCTTTTTCTTCAACTTGCTTTGTAATTAATTTTGAAACTTTATCTACTATATTCACAGCTACCTCCATCTTACATTAAAGAGTGGGATTACCCACTCTTCCTTTCACACAAAATTATTATAACACATAAGTTTAAAAAAATTAAGTTTTTTTTACAATTATTATCTTTTTTTTGATATAATTATTTATAGGTGATAATAATGAAAAAAATAAATGACATATCTGACTATAAAATTATGAGTATATCTATAAGTTCACTTATAATTTTATTTACCCTTATTTACTTTAGATATAAGCCTCTTGGGTTATTTAATATAAGTATTAGTGACTTAAATAATACTATTTTAACAACTTACAATATAATTTCGATTATAACATCATGTCTTTTAACATTTCTTTTTATTATTTCATTTTGGAAGAAAAATGATAAAGATCTAAAAATAAGATTTAAACAAATAGGTATTGGTATTGGGGCAATGGTCTTATACTTTTTACTTCCATATTTAGAAGGTGTGCCTTTTGTTATTATGGGTATTGATACTACAACACTTCCAATTTGGGTTAAAATATTTTACTTAACAATGTATAGTGTATTAACTGCATCGCTTATCATGATTATATACAACAAAAAAATAAGTAAAGATTTTAAAGATATGAAAAAAAATAGTATCAAATATTTTAATAAATATATAAAATACTGGCTTATAGGCTTATTTATTATGATGGTAAGCAATTTATTTATTAATTTAATTGTTACCAATGATATTCCATCTAATGAACAAGCTATTAGAGAAACATTTAATATTAGCCCTTTATATATCTTTTTCTCAGCTGTAATATATGCGCCTATTGTTGAAGAATTAATTTTTAGACAAAGTATAAAAAATATTTTTCATAATAAATGGCTATTTATTATAATATCTGGTTTATTATTTGGTTCAATGCATGTCTTTGGTGATTTCAAAAATATTACTGATTTATTATATATAATACCATATTCAACTCCAGGAATCATCTTTGCATACATGCTTGAAGATTCTGATAATATATACGTACCAATGAGTTTTCATTTCATACATAATGGTATCTTAATTTCTTTACAATTTATCTTATTATTATTTGGATAATATGAAACAAAAACATCTTTTAAAAAAATTTATAATTACTTTAATCATTCTCTTACTTTTAGTTTCATTAGTTATTATATATAGTTATTTTATTGGGACATCTGGCTTAAAAGTAAAAGAATATAATATTAAAAGCAAGAATATTCCAGATGAATTTTATGGACTAAAAATAGTTCAATTATCCGATATTCATTATGGATATCACTTTAATAAAAAAAAGTTAGAAAATGTTGTAAAGAAAATTAATGAAATTAAACCCGATATTGTTGTTCTAACAGGTGATATTGTTGATAATAAAATATCAAAAGAAGAGAAAAATGAATTAATAGAGGAATTAAGTAAAATTGAAGTAACAATTGGAAAATACGCAATTAAAGGAAATCATGACTATGATTTTAAAGATTTTGACAAAGTTGTAAATGATTCTAATTTTATTAATTTAAATGATACATTTGAAATTATTCATGGTAATAATAGTAATATTATGATTAGTGGTGTAAGTACTAATTTACATGGTAAAAACAAGATAAATGAAAAACTAGATTCATCAAAAAAATATCTAGAAAATAACAGTGCAAACTATAAGATATTACTATTACATGAGCCTGATTATATTGATGATATAAAAGATATATCATATGATTTAACACTTGCAGGTCATAGTCATAATGGTCAAGTAAGATTACCTTTTATTGGAGCAATATACACCCCAAAGGGGGCTAAAAAATACTATAAAGAATACTATAAAGTCAAAAATACCGATATGTATATATCTAATGGTCTTGGAACTACAATAATGAATTTAAGATTATTTAATAAACCTTCTATCAGCTTGTACAGATTAACAAATTAATGAATTTATATAAAAAAATAAAAAGCATGTTAACCGATTATTACGTTTATGACAATGCTTTTTATTTTTATATTATTATAATACTTTTATGACATCTAAAGTCTTGTATAAATTTAATTATCCATTCTTTTTTTATAACTTAATTTTTCAATTATTCCCTTTTCTTGCAAACTAAGTGATACTATATTTTTGGCTTTTTTTAATGTATTTGACACATATTGTTTAGAACAATTCAGTATTTTTCCTATCTCCTCTTAATTATATAATTTATTATCTATAAAATCATAATATAATAAAACAACTCTTTTTTCTGTATATGGTAATTCATTTACACATTGTCTAACAATTCTATAGATTTCTACCTTTTCATAATCTTCTTCAAAATGTATTTTATCATCTAGTATTGTTTCTCCTAATGTTTGATTATTATCATCACAAATTAATTCATCTAAACTACAATTATTAACATGCTTGTTTTCTTTTCTTATAAAATTCATAACTTCATTTTTTATGCATGTGCATGCATAACTCGAAAATGTGTATTCTTTACTAACATTAAAAGTGTCTACTGCCTTTATTAATCCAAAACAACCATTTGCAAATAACTCCTTTTTATCATATATACTATTTTTGTCTATTCTTCTAATAACTAAAAATACTAGACCTATATTATGATTAATTATTTTTTCTCTTGCTTCCATATCACAATCATGAAATTTTTTAAAATTCATAAGAATTTCTTCTTGTGATAAAGGTTCTAATACCTTTGTAACGAATAAATTTTCATTAAAGTTGATACACCGCTTTCATAAATATGTTACAGATTATATCATAAAAATAAATTATTGATACAAAAAAAGGAATTATCTTAAAATTACTTTATATATATTCTCTTTTTACTCTTTTACCTATCATACACATAACTTCATAAGGAATGGTATCTAAATGTCTAGCCACCTCTTCTATATGTAGTATATCTTTTAAAAGAACAACTTTATCATGTAAGTGAACAGAGTCATCTATTTTAACAAATAACATATCCATACATATATTACCAACAATTGTGTATTTTTTATCATTAATATATACATATCTACCCGTATTTTCCCTTATAATACCATCAGCATATCCAATAGGTATAATAGCTATTTTATCTCCTTCTTGTCCTTGATAAATACCATTATACCCTACAGTATCACCATTATTTAATGTATTGATTTGAATAATTTCACTATATAAACTAAAAGTACTTTGTAGTTTTAAATCTTTATTCTTCGTAAAACCATACATAATTATTCCAAGCCTACATCCATTTATAAATTTAGGTTTAGAATAATTGACAATTCCATCACTTGCAGACATATGAATAATTTTAATATTATTTATATCTATACTATCTATTAATTCTTTAAATATATTTAATTGTTTTTCATAAATATCTTTGTTATCAGCATTATATAGATGTGTATATATGCCTTCAATAAATACTTTTTTATTATTTAAAATACTAATAACTGTTTTTAATTCATCTATACTTGATATACCAAGTCTATTCATACCTGTATTTAATTTAATATGTACCTTTATATTGATTAAATCATACTTATCTAATTCTTTTAAATATTCTAATGAATTAATAGTTATGGTTATATCATTAGAGATACATAAATCAATATGCTTACTTGGTACAGGTCCAAGACATAGTATAGGTATATTTTTAAAAGTTTTACGAACTATTAATGCTTCATCTAGTGTCGCAACAGCTAGGTAATTACAACCTCCATCAATAATGGCTTTAACTGTTTCTAGTCCATCATGTCCATAACAATCAGCTTTTATAACACCAATATAATATGTATAATCATTATAATATTGAATAATTTTTTCAACATTATTTTTAATATTTTTTATATTTATTTCGGCATAAGTATTTCTATTTAAATCCATATTATCACCTTTACATTTAATCATATTCTATTTTATACCTAATCACTACTATCATTTAATTCTTTATTGTATAATCTATCATATACCTTACTATGTTTTATTAAATAATTATGCGTTCCTTCAGCTTCTACTTTACCATCTTCAATAACAAATATTTTATCAGAATCAATAACTGTTGAAAGTCTATGAGCAATTATTAAAATAGTATATTCTCCCTTTAAATTATTTATAGCCTCTTGAATTTTAGTTTGCGTTTCATTATCTAGTGCACTTGTTGCTTCGTCAAATAATAATATTTCCGTCTTCAAAAGGAGAGCCCTTGCGATAGCAAGACGTTGTTTTTGACCACCTGATAAAGTTACACCACCTTCACCTACAATTGTATCATATTTGTCTGGAAGTGATTCTATAAAATCATCTAAACATGCTAGACGACAGGCCTCTTTTATTTCTTCTTCAGTTGAATTCATTTTTACTACTTTCAAGTTATCTATAATACTCATATTAAATATATAAGCATTTTGACTTATAACAGATAAATTACCACGGATAGATGATTTATTTAGACTACTAATATTAATTCCATCAAATAATATTTCACCAGAATCAGGCTTATTTAAAGCACTTATCAAATTAAATATGGTTGATTTCCCAGCACCTGATGGTCCAACAAAGCCAATCTTTTCATTAGCGTTTATTTTGAAACTTAAATTTTTTAATATAGGAGTATTGTTTTCATATGAGAAAGTAACATTTTTAAACTCTATATTACCATTAAAATTACCAATTTGCTTAGTTCCAAACTGTTCCTTTTTAAATTCATTTTCTTCTAATATACCAAATATTCTATTGGCTGATAAATTAAATTTTTTAATAATTTCATATATTTTTTCTATCCAATCAGCAGTCCATGTTATTTGATAATGATAATTATATATTATTATGGCTGCTTCTATTGTAAGACTATTTGATATTAAAAAGGTGCACATTAATATACTGATGGCTAAATCACATATATCTCTAATGCTTCCTCCAAACATACGTAATTTGGCTTTTGTTCTTTGATATGTATATGATACATCATTGGTTTCTTTCATATACTCATCGGCTTTAATTAAAAAAGAATCTTCGGCATCTAATATTTTTATATCTTTAGCACCTCTTACTATTTCAGATATAAAACCACCTGTTTTTTCCCTATTTTCTTTCCAAATTTTTCTATTTTTATAATTAATATTACTTGCATACTTATTATAAATAATAATAATTACTATAAATACAATATAAGCAATACCAACATATATATTTATAAAAAGAATTGTAACTAATAGCCCAATATTTCCTATAATACCTGTAAAATAATCAATTAAATCTGTAAAAATATCTGTTAAATTATCGGTATCACCATTAATTCTTTCAATAAATACACCACTAGAATTATTATTTAATTCTTCTTGAGTTATTTTTAATGTTTCTCTAGTTAATTCTATTTGAAGATTTTTTCTTACATCATAATAAAATTTATTGTATACAAAGTTACATAAATAATGCATTATATTTCGAAAAATTTCAATAGCAAAAAGAAGTATTACAAGTATAAAAAGTCTTTCAAATAATCCATTAGTTAAAGTAATTAATCTTTTAGCACTAATAACAGGAACAATAACTGATATTACGGTTAAAACAATATTTAATAATAAAAATAATAATAAATACTTTTTACCCTTCTTAGCATACTTATATGTTGATTTTATATTTTTAAAAAAACCTCTATTAAATATTATCTTTTCTTTAACTTCTTTTTCCATTAACTTCAACTCAAACTTTCATATCAATTATACACTATTGGCATTTTTTTATAAAGAAAAAAGTGAATTTAATCACTTTTATGCACATTTTGTTTAACACAATTAAACTCTTAATATCTATCATTTTCTATACAACTTACTAGTTATCTAACTATTAAATTATTATTAATAATAGTATGTTTCGTTATTTATTTCATTTTCAAAAAAAGCAATCTCATGTAACAATTGTGAACAATTAGTAACAAAAATCCATTCAAAATTTCTTTTAGTAAATCCCTTTATGTTTCAATTTTAAGCTTCTTTTAAGCTATTCTCATTAAGCAAAAAATCATAAATACTGATATATATTATACCGTTATCATCTTGCCATTTTATAAAACTATCATAAACAATCACCATTTTCTTAAAATTATCATTTACATTTAGAAGTGATTGTGATTCTTGTTCCCTCTTATTATTATCTTCTATGCTGTATGCAGATTGAATATAGTATTTATCACTACCTTTATTAACAACAAAATCAATTTCTAATTGTTTATAATCTTTTTTACCATTTTCGTCTATTTTTCTTTTTTCTACAATCCCAACATCAACATTAAAACCACGTCTACGAAGTTCAGTATATATAATATTTTCCATTATATGAGTTTTCTCTATTTGTCTAAAGTTAATTAAACTATTTCTAATACCAATATCTACAAAATAATACTTTGATGGTGTTTCAATATACTTTTTGCCTTTTATATCAAATCTTTTGGATTTTTCTATTAAGAATGATTCTTCAAGGTATTTTAAGTATAGTGCTATTGTTTTATTGGTAATATTTTTGTTTCCTTTACTAATAAATGTATTATATAACTTGGTTGGATTAGTAAGAGAACCAATACTTGATGATATTATTTCTATTAAAGTTTTTAATTCTTCATCATTCCTAATGTCATTTCTTTCAATAACATCATTGATATATACATTATCTTTTTGAAAGTTTAAATAATCAATTTTTTCTTCTGCACTTTTAAATGTAGTTATTAAAGGAAGACCACCATAATTTATATATTCATTTAATCCATTTATTTCATTTCCGTTATAGACTGACATAAATTCAGAAAAAGAAAGTGGATAAACTTTTATTTCATCACCACGGCCTCTAAACTCTGTAATTATATCTGATGACAAAAATTTAGAATTGCTGCCTGTTACATATACATCAAGATTCGGTTTTCTTAAAAAGCTATTCAAAACACTTTCAAAATTTGTTACTTTTTGTATTTCATCTAAAATAATATAGTAAATTTCCTTATCAACAATTTTTTCCATAACATACTCATAAAGTTTTTTTGGATCAGTACATTCCTCGTTTTCAATTGAGTCTAATTCCAATTTAATTATGTGATTTTCATCAACTCCATTATCCAACAAATAATCTTTAAAAATTGGATCTAACAAATATGATTTCCCACATCTTCTAATACCTGTAACAATTTTTATGAGTTTATTATTTCTCTTTGAAGTCAGTTTATTTAAATAATAATTTCTTTTTATTTCCATCATAACCATCCTTTATTACTATTAATAGTATATACTAAAAAATAAAATTTATCAATATTGTATTCCCTAAAAATTGTCTTAATCCACTTTTTATGTATTATTTGAGCAAGTGTAAAACAAACAAATAAGTTATTACATAATATTTCTAGAAAGAAACCTCATTTCGTAGTTTGTTGTTTAAACTTTTCATTAGATATTTAACACTTAATACGAGGTTTTATTTTGCTTAGTTTTTCTTTGTTTATCCAAATCATTCCACTTTACTTTGAATATTCAGAAATAAATGTGAATGAATACATTTAAAGTTTATTAGTAGAAATACTTGTTATGTATTAGTAGTTGAATAATACTATAGTAATTTATTATTTAATTATAAAAAAACAAAAGTAAATGCTTATAATATACATTGCCTTTTTAATCTTCTATTCGATAGAGTTCTTTATATTCTATACATTTACTTATAAGTTCATTATTAATTATTTGATGATTACTTAAAATGAGAGTATTATCTGCATCAACTATTTTTATTTAATCTTAATATAAAAGTTAAGCTTTCTAGTATATCATTCTTTAAATCAAAATTGAATTTTCATTTAATTTTAAAACTATCATTGACGAAATATTAATAATAGTTTCAATTATTATTCTAAGGATAAGTAAGAAAAAAGAAATTTAAATTTACAATATCCTATATATTTTAGATAAACTACAAAGTTTTATTTTTTCCTATTTACTACATAATCATTTATCAATTTAAAAGATATTTTATAAAATAATATTATCTTTTTACCAAATATTAACTATCATTATTTTAACATGAAGGCTATTATTATTTATTAATCACTAAATCTTTAGTAGAGTAACAATTGTACCCTTCATAATGATAACTTGCATCAATACCTTTCATATATACCACTCTATCATTAACATTGTTTGTTAAAGCACTTTCTAATAATAGTTTTATTTCAGATAATCCTTTAAAAGTTCCAACTTCAAATTCATTAATTTTATTTGTATCAAATAATTCTAATGTCTTTAATTTTGTAATTCTTTCTTCTTCTTTTGATAATTTACTTATTGTAATTAAAAACTAGTTTATTATTGTATTTCAAATTCTGTCCAAATATAGTATATATCTTCTGGTGTAATTGGTACATCTGATTCAAATGCTACATCTTTGACAATGCGATATATACCTTTATTAAGTTTTCCATATATGTATTCCCAATTTTGTTCTAATTCTAATTTACCATTTTCATCAACATAATATGCCATATCATCAAATCCATAATTATTATTAATTGGCATTACTTCATGCCAATCACTATTTTCATATTTTTCAATATAAAAACTTGTTCCATATATTATTTTATTAGGATTATTATCTGTAATAATAATAGTTGCCCCTGTTTTAGTAAGTGTTCCCTCTTTTATCGAAATATTTACTAATTCATCCAATTCTCTATCTTTTACTATTGTACAAGTACCACCATTCTTTTTAACATAATCATTTATAATATTTAAAATTTGATTAACATCATCATATTTATCAAGTTCTAAAATGTCTTTAAAATATAAATCTTTTCCTAATTCTTTTATTTTACCGTCTGCTTCATAATATTTAATATTAAATATATGATCTTCTCCATATAAATTGCATATAATTGTTTTATCTATTATTTTATCTTTACGTTTAAAATTATTTTTATTTATATATAGAATAAATATACCTAAAATAATAATCACTATGCATATCAAAAATATTTTCAAATACTTAGATTTGGAATGTTTTTGTACATTTGTTTTTGATAAAGAAATATTTTTAATATCATTATCTAGTAATTCATCTATACTAATACTAAATTCCTTAGATAACATTTTTAATTGTTCCGAATTTGGCTGTGTTTCGCCTAATTCCCAATTGGAAATAGTTTGCCTAGTAACATTTATTTTATCGGCTAATTGTTCTTGAGATAACCCGTTTCTTTTTCTGTATTCTAAAATTTTATTTCCAAGTGCCATTTTTTTCACCTCTAAAACAATTATAACTAATTTAACATAATTAATCTACCAAATATCTTTGGAACTTTGTCAAAATTAATTAACAAAAGAAAAAATTATTCATGGCTATTATTTAACCATTCTGTTGAATTAATAATCATATATAGTGATATTATAATAATAACTAGTGCAACTCCACCACCTGTAGCCATAATCATTATTTCAAAAAATTCTACCTGTTCTATACCAAATGTTGGTATAAGAACTATTTCAAGTGAAATTAAAGAAACTAAACTTGTAATAACATTTATAACTTTTGATGCTGATATTAATGGGCTTTTATATTTATGATATTTTAATAAATTATATATAGAACTAGTCAATAAATAAAAAGTATAAACCGCTATAGATATGGCTATCCAACTAGGGTATATATTCATAATTTTTTGATTAACTATTACTAAAATAATCATTGTTAAAATAACATTAGTAAATAATAAGATGATTGCAACAAATCGATATTTAATATATTCATCTTTTAATTTTGTTTCCTTACTTAATTCTTGTTTGGCAATACTTATTCTAAGTATTATTAATAATAGATAATATAAAGCAAATGTAATAAACCAAATAGATTTAAATATAATTCCTGATATTAATTTAAATGTTGCATACATTATATTAAATAGAATTGATGATAATAATGAAATTTTATATCTTAATTTATAATCATTTTTATATTTATTTAAATATTTATTTT
>URIY01000017.1 GCA_900547995.1 uncultured Mycoplasmatota bacterium | reverse complement strand
GTAACAAGTTCAATACTTCCTTTACCATTTGTTATTGGGATTGTATGTCTTGCCATAATATCATCTTACCTCCTCCTATTTTTATATTTGGATAATATTTATCCTTTAATAAAACTGTAACAAGATGTTTTCTATTATTTGAATTATTATTACTAATATTTATACAATAAACATTATCTTTTTTGGCTATTAAAGGTATTTTTATAATTGATAAATTAGAATATACAATTAACTTATATACCTCATTATCATATATTGGTATTCTTATTTTTCCAAAGTTATCTGTTAGTCCATCAAAAACAATCTTATTACATTTATTTATCATTTTAACTTTTAAATTACTTAAACATATACTTTCATTACTGCAAAACATAATATAAATATAATTATTTGTCATAAATCACCTCATTACAATATATTTTATGAATCATTTTATTATCTTGTAAAGGCATTATTCCTCAACACTCCAAACAATTAAGGTAGAATAATCTTCATCTTCTAGTAAATCTTTACTAGGTTTTAAAAATAATCCTTTATCAACTGAAAATGTAACATTACTTACATTTACATTTCCACCATTATCATCTGATTCATATATTAACTTTTTATTTGTCTTTAAAAGAAGTTCTTCATTATTAAATTTCTTAAAGAATAATGAATCTATTAATACTTTACCATTACTTTCTATCATTGGATTTGTATAATTTATGTATAGTTTCCAATTAGTACTATTTACTCTACTATCAACTACGGTTACCACTGTTTTATTTTTTTTAGGTAAAATAATTGGATTAGTAGAAGATGGTGTCATACTAAATGGAATATTTTCTGTTACTTTTAAAAGGGTTAATTCACCCATAAAAGGGGTTGTTACCTTTCTTTCAGTAAAACAACTATTTAAACAAGATGTTATTTTGACAATTGTATTATCAGGAATAATAGAATGAATATCAACCTCAAATAAACCATTTTCATCTGCCTTAGCAATTAAACTTTTATTATCATATTCTATTTTTACATTTGAATATGATATCGTATGACCTGAGATAGAATTTATAGAATCTGTAATTGGATGAATATTTATTTTTAAAAGACCTATTGTTAATACTTTTTTATTTTGAAATGAAAAACTATTTATATCTGATAAAGTACCTAATTCGGTATCTGTAAAATTATGAGATGTAACTGTAGTACTATCCTTATTTAATACGCCTGTTATTTTAGCTGGTGTATTTTCTTTATACCAATAAAAAGCTGGTGTATCATCAAGCGTACAAGCAGAAGTATAATCAAGAGCATATATCCACATATTAATTCTACTAAAACTAAACACAAAATCAACAGGATTATTGGTATATACAACATTAGCATTTTTAGTATAAATATTTACATATTTAGGATTATCTAATATAAACTTTTGATTTGTTCCTTTAAAATATATATTATAATTATCAGATGGTGTAGTCATATACGTATTTATTACTGATACACTAGCGCCTTCTTTAACAATAAAATTTCCAAATATATTCCACATAGGAACCCTTTGATGACTTTTTTCAATAAATGTAAAATTAGCCATTTCTTCAATTAGAACATTTCTAGCACCATGAGTAGTTGTTATTGCGAACCCATTACCTGTTGTTAAAAGAAATTCTGCTCCATGACCTACTATTAAATCAAGTCTATTTGTTCCATTCATAAGTTCCTTATTAGTTGTAATATTTACATTACTATTAGGAACTATTTTAATAAAAGATGGTATGACATCATTAAAAAAGAAAACTGTATTTGTATTTGAACTACTTGTAATTGTTGTATTTCCACCAATTATAATTCTATTAGAATCACATACTTTCTGTACTGAAACACTATTCATATCTTTTGCATCTATAAGAGAATCAATAATTTTAGTTGTTCCATAATAATTACATGAAAGTTCTATACCACTAAAATTTATATTATTATATTCTACTACCACATTAGAATAATTAGGATGTGATGGAACATAGATAACTCCATAACCATGTGAAGATACTATATTCATATTTTTTAATATAATTCTTTTATTAGTTGTACTTACCTTTATAACATCTGCTTCTAAACTTAAATTATTTGTATATGTGTATTTTGTATTGTTATATGTTCCATCAATTATTACTTTACTTTTATTACCATTTATAACAAAGCCACTTGTTGCAGTAATATCATTTCCTAAATAAATATAATCATAATTATTATCTTCACTTATTACTTGTTTTAATTCATCGCTAGTTGTAACAACAACTGTATTACTATCTATTATTTGAATAATTATCACCTTCCTCTATAATAATCTATGTTAAAAAGGAAAAGTGAAGTAATTAAAAAGAATAGAGTTTTCTATTCTTAATGTATTTTGATAACACTTAACACGGCACTAGTGCTTCCATTAAATATTATATTAACAGTCATAGATGGTTTTACATTTAATGTAATAAGATCATTTTCCTTAAGTGATACAATAGTGAAACCACTTATACAATTAATTATTTGAGCTTGAAATTCACTAGTTGTATTAGTAGCCGGTTGTAATAATCCATTTGCTCTTACAGACATAGTTAAAGAACAATCTTCATTTGTCGCGCCACATAATGAATATGAAATAAAATAAACTCCATTTTCTTTTATTTTAATTGAATTATCATCTGGATATTCTGTAAATAAGGCAGTTCCTTTTTCAAGTAGTGGAATTATAGTATCTGTCCCTTGTGGTAAAGCAAGTTGTGTATCTGTCATTGAATATCTAATTCCATAAGAAGATACAAATTCTGTTCCTGGGGGACCTGCAGGTCCTTGTGGTCCTCTATCTCCAGTATTTCCTTTATCTCCTTTTGGAATTAAAAAAGTTAAATGATGTACCCAATTTTCAAATGTATCCATAACTTGTGCCGGTTCTCCTGGTTCTAAAGTTTCAGTTTCATCTATAGCAATATGTTCTGTTCTTCCTATTTCTCCTGGTAATCCTCTTGGGCCAATATCTCCTTGGTTACCTTTTGGTATTTTAAAGTCTAGAACTACATCTACTGGTGTTCCAACATTTATAACCTCAGCTTCTTCAGTTGGTTCGATGGTTTCAACATTACCAATTTGAATAGTAGATGGTCCTTGATCTCCTCTTTCACCCTTTATTCCTTGTGGACCAATATCACCTTTTTCACCTTTTATTCCCTGTATACCCTGATTCCCCTGTTCACCTTTTTCACCTTTTATTCCCTTTGGTATTTTAAAGTTTAAAATTACATCCTCAGAAGTACCACTATTTGTCACTAAGGCTGGTTCATCATATTCAACCGTTTCAGTATTTCCTATTTTTATAGTAGCAGGACCCTGATCCCCTCTATCACCTTTAGGTCCTTGAATCCCAGAATCACCTTTTGGACCCGTTGGTCCTTGTATATAACACTGTTTATATTTTTTTTGTTCTTCTTCTATTCTTTTTTTTATTCTTTCATAATTATCATTACAATTACAATCATTATACATATTTCCCTCCTAATTTATATTATATTAATAAAAATAATATAAATTACTAATTAAATAAAGTACAATAATTATATTTATTAAAATGTAAAACATATTTTACATATCAAAATAATTTTTTAATAGCTACTTTATTATATTGCTATATATATCACAAAATTATAACAATAATTTTATCTAATATATCTATTTCCTCTCACTAAATTAAATCAAAATTTTTATTATATACAAAAAAACAAATCATATTTTATGACTTGTTTACTTTATAATATATGCAGCTATAAATATGTATTAATCATTATTTTTATATTCTCAATTTTACAATACCAATTATTACCCTTTTTATAAATAAGAATATTTTTTCTAATTTATTGCATCAACATTGTCTAACTTTAAATTTCTTTTAATTCTACTGACATTCAAATGAGTTGTATGAATTTTATCAATATTTTCTATGAATAATTCCTTATTCATTTATTTTTTTAGTCTTAACAAGAGTTTTTCCTTGTTTATTATTTGTTCCTGAATTTTCTTTTGTTTCTTCATTTTTATTTTTTTCACCATAAAACATAGATACATATCTAATATATTCTTTATTACATTTTTCTAAATCCTCTTCTGTTGAATTAGGATTATTCAAGTAATCAAAATATATTCTTAACCTAATTTCATTAATATCTATTTCTCTATTCTTTATTAGATATTTTAAAGTGGCAATTTTTCCACCAAAATATAATCTATGTAAAAAAGAATCTTGAACATATTTACAAATATTTTTTAAGTCATAATCTTTTTTCAATATCACCTTCAATTCAAATTTATCAATAGATATATCTTTAAGAAGTTTAAAGAATCTAGAAATATATTCAATATTTCCTATTTCTATTAAAGCATTTCCTAATCTTTCTATATTTGTATCTTCGACATCACTGGCAAACCAACATATATATTCAGCATCACCTGTGGCTATTATACCAGCTTCTAATTTGTCTATATGTGCCCCAAACACATTTGTTGCAAATCCATATATATATCTAGCATCACCTGTGGCTATTATAGCATCTTCTAATTTGTCTATATGGGCTCCTTTTACATCTCTTGCAAAGTAATATATAAATGCAGCATCACCTATGGCTATTATTACATCTTCTAATTTGTCTATACGTGCTCCTTTTACATCCTTAGCAAACTCAATTATTTTTCTAGCATAACCTGCTGCTATTATAGCGTCTTCTAATTTTAAAATATTCGCTCCTTCAACATTCTTAGCAAACTCACATATATAGTAGGCATACCCTGTTACTATTATAGCATCTTCTAATTTATCTATATGTGCTCCTTCGATATTTTCTGCAAATAAATCTATATAGCGAGCATCACCTCTTGCTATTATAGCATTTTCTAATTTGTCTATATTTTTTCCTACCTTTATTCTGGCAAATTCATATATATCATGAGCATCACCTGTTGCTATTATTGCATCCTCTAATTTGTCTATATTTTTTCCTTCCTTTATATATCTAGAAAATTTATATACATATTCGTTAACACCCATTGCTATTTTGGAAACACATATCGCTATTATAGCATCTTCTAATTTATCTATATGTGCTCCTTCGATATTTTCTGCAAAGTTATACATATATTCAGCAGCCTGGTATGCTTTTTTAGCATCTTCTTCATCAAAATTTGAATCTTTTATGGAATCTTTTCCAATTGCTATTATTGCATCCTCTAATTTGTCTATATGGGCTCCCTTAACATTCTTAGCAAACTCATATATTGCTTCGGGATTTTTAGATTTTATAACTTTTTCTTCTTTTTTCTTTAATATTTCCTTTGCTTCTTCTTCTCTTCTCTTTGTTGCTTCTTCTTTTTTCTTTGCTTCTTTTTTGATTCTTTTTTCTTCTGATTGTTCAAATCTTAAAATTTTTTTATCTAATTCATCATTTGTTAACATATAATAATCCTCCCTGATTGCCTAGTATAATAACATATTAAACATATATTTTCAAGTAAAAGGAAAAGAAAAAATAGGAAAAATCCTATTTTGATAAATAAAAGTAATTTTAAGTACCTTTTCTTTATAATAATTTGTTGCATCAATATTATCTAACTTTAAATTTCTTTTAATTCTAATGACATTCAAAGGAGATTATTAATTTTATTGATATTTTTTCCTTATCGATTTATTTTTTTAGTCTTAACAAGAGTTTTTCCTTGTTCATTATTTCTTTTTGAATTTTCTTTTGTTTCTTCATCTTTATTTTTTTCATCATAAAACATAGATATATATCTAATATATTCTTCATTGCAGTTTTTTAAATCCCCTTCTGTTGAATTAGGATTATTCAAGTAATCAAAATATATTCTTAATCTAATTTCATTAATACCTAGTTCTCTATTTTCTATTAAATATTTTAAAGTACTACTTTTTTCTATATTATATAATTTATTTGCAAATGAATCAGCAAGATACATTCCAATAGTCTTTAAGTCTTTGTCTTTTGTTAATATCATATCTATTTCCATCTTATCAATATTAGATTTATTGATATCATTTGCAAATTTATATATATATTCGGCATTTTTTGTTTCTATTATTGCTCTTTTCAATTTTTCTATATTGGCTCCTCTAATATTTTTGGCAAATCCATATATATATTCAGCATCTCCTGTTTGTATTATTGCATTTTCTAATTTTTCGATATTGGCTCCATTGACATTTATTGCAAAACAAAGTATGAATTCGGCATCCTTTGTTTTTATTATTGCATTTTCTAATTTTTCGATATTGGCTCCATTAACATCTGCAAAACAATATATATAGTAAGCAGCATTTGTTTCTGTTATCGCGTTTTCTAATTTTTCTATATTGGCCCCTTTGACATCTCTTGCAAATTCATATATATAATAAGCATTCCTTGTTCCTACTATTGCTTTTTCTAATTTTTCTATATTGGCTCCTTCAATTCTGAATGCAAAACTATATATATATCCGGCATTCTTTGTTTCTATTATTGCATTTTCTAATTTTTCTATATTAGCTCCTTTAATATTTGTTGCAAATTCATATATATATTCAGCATCTCCTGTTTTTATTATTGCATTTTCTAATTTTCCTATATTGGCTCCTTCGACATTTGTTACAAATTCATATATATATTCAGCATTTCCTGTTTGTATTATTGCATTTTCTAATTTTCCTATAGTAACATTTTTAACTTTCTTTGCAAATTTATATATATATTCAGCATTTCCTGTTTTTACTATTGCATCCTCTAATTTACCTATATTGGCCCCTTTAATATTTGTTGCAAATTCATATATATATTTAGCAGCTCCTGTTTGTATTATTGCATTCTCTAATTTTTCTATATTAGCTCCTCTAACAGTCATTGCAAAGTCATATATAAATTCAGCATCTCCTGTTTGTATTATTGCATTTTCTAATTTTTCGATATTGGCTCCCTTTACATCTCTTGCAAAATTATATATACACTCATTACGTCCAGCACCTATTGTTTTTATTATTGCATCCTCTAATTTTTCTATATTGGCTTCTTTGACATTTCTTGCAAAATTATATATTGCAACAGGATTTCCTTCTTCTATGACAGAAGTTTGTTCTAATTCTAAAATTTTTTTATTTAATTCTTCATTGGTTAACATATAATTTCCCTCCCTAATTGCTTAATATAATAACATATTAAATATATATTTGCAACCAAAAACTCCAAATTTTTTAAGAACTTAGAAAATCACATAAAAAGCAGATATTTATTCTGTCCTCTATGTACTAATGTATTTAATTATTTTTTATAATCTCTATAATGTTTTTTCAAATCATTTACTTTATTAATTTTATCTAATATATTTATCATTATATCATCCTATCTTACACAATATATCATAATACTTGGAGTATACTCTAAGTCAAATTTTTTTATTATGTACAAAAAACAAATCATATTTTATGACTTGTTTTTTCCTTTATCATTACTTTTTTACCTTAACAAAGCTTTTTTCTTCCTCGTTATTTTTTTCTAAATTTTCCTTTGTTTCTTCTTCTTGATCTTTTTCGCCATAATACATAGATACATATCTAATATATTCTTCATTACATTTTTCTAACTCTTCAATTGTTGAATTTTGATTGTTTAAATAATCAAAATATATTTTTAATCTAATTTCATTAATACCTAGTTCTCTATTTTCTATTAAATATTTTAAAATACTACTTTTTTCATATACATTATATAATTTATCTGCAAATGAATTAACAAGATACATTCTTAAGTCTTCGCCTTTTGGTAATTTCATATCTATTTCCATCTTATCAATTACAAATTTATGTATATATTCATAATTTTTTGTTTCTATTATTGCTTTTTTTAATTTTTCTACATTGGCTCCTCTAACAGTCATTGCAAAGTCATATATAAATTCAACATCTCCTGTTTGTATTATTGCATTTTCTAATTTTTCGATATTGGCTCCTTCAACACCTGAAAAATAATATATATATTCGGCATCTTTTGTTTCTATTAGTGCGTTTTCTAATTTTTCAATATTAGCTCCCTTGACATTGCTTGCAAAATCCAATATATAACAAGAATCCCTTATTTCTAT
This sequence comes from uncultured Mycoplasmatota bacterium, assembly GCA_900547995.1. Classification (GTDB taxonomy): domain Bacteria; phylum Bacillota_I; class Bacilli_A; order RF39; family UBA660; genus UMGS1045. Next base: position 23,831 of record URIY01000017.1, on the reverse strand, counting down.
TAGTGCGTTTTCTAATTTTTCGATATTGGCTCCCTTGACATCTCTTGCAAAATGACATATATGACAAGAATCCCTTATTTCTATTAGTGCGTTTTCTAATTTTTCGATATTGGCTCCCTTGACATCTCTTGCAAATTCCAATATATAATAAGAATCCCTTATTTCTATTAGTGCGTTTTCTAATTTTTCGATATTGGCTCCCTTGACATATCTTGCAAATTCATATATATATTTGGCATATCCTGTTTGTATTATTGCATTTTCTAATTTTTCGATATTGGTCCCTTCGACACATCTTGCAAATATATATATATATTCAGCTTTTCCTGCCTTTATTATTGCATCCTCTAATTTTTCGATATTGGCTCCATTGACATATACTGCAAAGTCACATATATAACCAAAATCACCTGTTTCTATTAGTGCGTTTTCTAATTTTTCGATATTGGCTCCCTTGACATCTCTTGCAAATTCAAATATATAACCAGAAACCCTTTTTTCTATTACCATTAGTGCTTTTTCTAATTTTTCGATATTGGCTCCTTCAACACCTGAAAAATAATATATATATTTGGCATCTTTTGTTTCTATTAGTGCGTTTTCTAATTTTTCGATATTGGCTCCTCTAATATTTTTGGCAAATTCAAATATATATTCGGCATCTTTTGTTTCTATTAGTACGTTTTCTAATTTTTCGATATTGGCTCCTTCAACATATCTTGCAAAATTATATATATATCTGGCATCTTTTGTTTCTATTATTGTGTTTTCTAATTTACCTATATTTGCTCCTTCAATTTTGAATGCAAAATTCAATATATAATAAAAAGCTCTTGTTTCTATTAGTACGTTTTCTAATTTTTCGATATTGGCTCCTTCGATATATCTTGCAAATTCAAATATATATTCAGCATTTCCTGTTTGTATTATTGCATTTTCTAATTTTTCGATATTGGCTCCTCTAATATTTTTGGCAAATTCATATATATATTCGGCATTTCCTGTTTTTACTATTGCATCCTCTAATTTACCTATATTTGTTCCTTTAATATTTTTGGCAAATTCATATATATATTTGGCATCTCCTGTTTTTACTATTGCATCCTTTAATTTTTCGATATTGGCTCTTTTAATATTTTTGGCAAATTCATATATATATTCGGCATTTCCTGTTTTTACTATTGCATCCTCTAATTTACCTATATTTGCTCCTTTAATATTTTTGGAAAATTCATATATATATTTGGCATTTCCTGTTTTTACTATTGCATCCTCTAATTTTTCTATATTAGATCCTTTGACATCTTTTGCGCATTTATATATTGCCCAAGGATTTCCCCCTTCTATTGCAGAAGTTTGTTCAAATTCTAAAATTTTTTTATTTAATTCTTCATTGGTTAACATATAATTTTCCTCCCTAATTGCTTAATATAATAACATATTAAATATATATTTTCAAGTAAAAAAAAATAGGAAAAAAATCCTATTTTGATAAATAAAAATAATTTTAAGCACCTATTCCTTACAACAACTTATTGCATCAACATTGTCTAACTTTAAGTTCCTTTTAATTCTACTGATGCGAAGAGGAGATTATTAATTTTATTGATATTTTTTTCTTATTCATTTATTTTTTTTAGTCTTAACAAAAGTTTTTCCTTGTCCATTATTTTTTCCTAAATTTTCTTTTGTTTCTTCATTTTTATTTTTTTCACCATAAAACATAGATACATATCTAATATATTCTTCATTACATTTTTCTAAATCCTCTTCAGTTGAATTAAGATTATTTAAATAATCAAAATATATTCTTAACCTAATTTCATTAATATCTATTTCTCTATTTTCTATTAAATATTTTAAAGTGTCAATCTTTCTCTCTAAATATAATTTACGTAAAAAAGAGGATGGGACATATTTACAAATAGTTTTTAAGTCATAATCTTTTTTCAATATCATCTTTAATTCAAATTTATTAATAGATATATCGTCAAGAAGCATAGAAAATCTAGAAATATATTTAGCATCACCTTTTGTTTTTATAATAGCATTCTCTAATTTTTCTATATTTTTTCCTTTCTTTACATCTTTGGCAAATTTATATATATATTCAGCATCTCCTGTTTTTATTATTGCATCTTCCAATTTATCTATATTAGCATTTTCTACATCTCTTGCAAATTGATATATATATTTGGCATTTTTAGATTCTATTATACCATCTTCTAATTTGTCGATATCTTTTCCGTTCTTTATATATTTGGCAAAATAATATATATGTTCAGCATTTTTGGTTGCTATTATGCCATCTTCTAATTTGTCTATATCTTTTCCTTTCTTTATATCTTTGGCAAATTTATATATATATTCAGCGTCACCTGTTGCTATTATACCGTCTTCTAATTTGTCTATATGTGATCCTTCAATATTCGCCGCAAATAAAAATATATATTCAGCATTTTTGGTTACTATTATACCATCCTCTAATTTATCTATATGTGCTTTTACATCACTTGCAAAGGCATATATATATTCGGCATCTCCTGTTGCTATTATGGCATCTTCTAATTTGTCTATATGGGCCCCTTCTACATCCATGGCAAAATAATATATACACTCAGCATTACCTGTTGCTATTATACCATCTTCTAATTTGTCTATATGGGCTCCTTCTAAACAAGCAAAGTTAAATATATAATTAGCATCTCCTGTTGCTATTATGCCATCTTCTAACTTGTCTATATGGGCTCCTTCTACATTCCTTGCAAATTCATATATATACAGAGCATTACCTGTTGCTATTATACCATCTTCTAACTTGTCTATATGGGCTCCTTCTAAACAAGCAAAGTTATATATATATTCGGCATCTCCTGTTGCTATTATGCCATCTTCTAACTTGTCTATATGGGCTCCTTCTAAACAAGCAAATTTATATATATATTCGGCATCTCCTGTTGCTATTATACCATCTTCTAATTTATCTATATTTTTTCCTTCCTTTATATATATAGCAAAGTAATATATATATTCAGCATCTCCTGTTGCTATTATACCATCTTCTAATTTATCTATATTTTTTCCTTCCTTTATATATATAGCAAAGTAATATATATATTCAGCATCTCCTGTTGCTATTATACCATCTTCTAATTTGTCTATATGGGCTCCTACATTTATTGCAAACTCATATATATATCTAGCATAATCTGTTGCTATTATGCCATCTTCTAATTTATCTATATGGGCTCCTTCTACATACCTTGCAAATTCATATATATACAGAGCATTACCTGTTGCTATTATGCCATCTTCTAATTTGTTTATATGTGCACCTTTTAAAAAAGCAAAGTTATATATATAGTAAGCATCACCTATTGCTATTATTGCATCCTCTAATTTGTCTATATGGGTCCTATCTTCATCTCTTGCAAACTCATATATAACTCTGGGATCTTTAGAGTTTATAATTTTGTCAACTTTAGATTGATTGAATTCTAAAATTTTTTCATATTTTTCCTCATTTGTTAACATATAACAATCCTCCTTAATTGCCTATTATAATAACATGTTAAATATATATTTGCAAGTAAAAGAAAGAAAAATAGGATTTTTCCTATTTTAATAAATAAAAATATTTTTAAGTACCTTTTCTTTATAATAATTTATTGCATCAACATTATCTAACTTTAAATTTCTTTTAATTCTACTAATACACAAAAGAGATGTATGAATTTTATCGATATTTTCTATGAATAATTTCTTATCAATTTATTTTCCTATTCTTTATTTTTTCTATATATCTTTATTATAATTACATCTAATCACTATACATTAAATATGATTTTTAATAATATTATCTAATTTTTTATCATTTGCCTTTTTTATTTCATTAATTGAATAATCAGTATAATAAACTTTTATATTTTCACTATTTATATTTAAAATTTCTTTACAGTCAAATAAGTTATATTATTTTTAATCGATTTCTTCTATATAACCACTTGTTTTTTCTGTATACATGTCATCAGTTATTGTCTTATATCTATCTCCATCATAATCATCGGTAAAACCATTATAAGCCTTATAAATATCTCCTGTATCAGTATCATATACTCTTTCATATCCAAGTGTTGCATCACTTTGTTTTTGACTCATAATATCATAGGTTTTACTTCTCTTTTCCCAAGAATCCATAATTCCTGCTGTTATTTGGTTACAAATACTTCTAACATTTTGAAAATTTTGCATTACAGCATCTTGCTCTTTATTAAATCCACTCATAAAAGTATCTGTAAATTCTAAGGAAGACGCAACAGTATTTAAAGTATCTTCCCACTCTATTAATTCATCCTTAGGTGCTGTAATAAAAATAGCATCATACACACTTAAATAATATATATCTATTTGTTTTCCAGACATTATATTTTCATTAACATAATAAGGTCCAGCATCATAGACATAAGCAGTAAATAACCCTTCGGCTTCTTTTCCTTCTGCGTCTTTAAATGTTGCTCTTAAAATATCTCCACCTAATAATCCTGTTCCAAGATTTTCAACAACAGTAAAATCTGTTAAAGTTGGAAAGGTAAAAGAAGACGTATTATTTAATGGTCCTAATTCATTAAATATTTTATAAAAACCTTCAGTTGTTTTATCTGCAATTACAGGGTTTTTAGCAAATATATCATTTGGATAATATTTTTGTTGAAAAGCTTTAGCATCTTCAGATTTATTATATCCTTCCGTTTTTAGATTAAAGAAAAATTGATATGTAGGTCTATTAGGATCATATACCTTAACAGTATAATGAATATAATCACCCAAAACATCTACTTTCCATCCTTCTGGAATTTTCATTTTAATTAAACCATTATCAAAATCAGTATATTTAATTGTTTTAGTTTCCAATTCTCTAATTTTTACATTTGCTTCTTTTGTTATAGTTTTTCCACATCCTGTTATTCCTAAAACGATAAATCCACAAATTAAAATAGTTAAAATTTTCTTTCTCATAATTATCCTCCATTTTTATAGTTAGCTCTTTCTTTACTTTTTATTTTATCTTAATTATCTTATTTTGACAATTTAGTTGACAGTTAATGCATTGCCTATTGTGTCAATTTTTTAATCAAATAAAACTTTCCAATCACTACTTTTATATGCTTCGAAACACATCTCAATTTGTTCTTTTGTTGTTTTTTCCTCTGCTAAATTATTAGGTAATTCATCTAATGAAAAATATTTAATTTCCGTTGTTTCTATGTTTTTTATGAACTCTCCTCCAAGTAAATTACAAAGAACAAATACTTTACATATTCCATACGCATATATTGGTTTATTATGCTTATTTCTATCTTGAATGGCAATGATTTTAACCGTATCTACATCTAATCCTGTTTCTTCTTTTACCTCTTTAAGAGTATTAGTTTTAATTGTTTCTAATACATCACACCAACCACCAGGTAATGCCCAAGTTCCATTTTTTTCATGTGTAAATAATATTTTATTACCTTTAAATATAGCAGCCCTTGTATCTATTTTAGGAGTTTGATATCCTGTCTCATTACAAAATAAATTTTTTACTTTGTCTAAATTTAAACCACTTTTCTCACTCATCATAAGTGCAGATATTTCTCTTAATCGTTCATATCTTTCAATATCATAAACATTATCAGTATACGTTAACCCTGCTTGTGCAATACTTTGAATTTCTATTATCCATTTTAACCATCTTGCCATATATAACCCTTTAATATGATTACCCTTTCCTAAAGCACATAAAAAGCAAATATTATTCTGCCTTCTATATACTAATATATTTAATTATTTTTTATAATTTCTATAATATTATTTGCCGTTTTTTCTACACCATATTTATCAACATTAAATGATATATCATAGTTATTAAAATTCATCCATTCCCTTCCTGTATAAAACTTATAATGTTTAGCCCTATCTTTATTTATCTTACCTATTTCTTTTAGTGCTACATCTTTATTTAATCCATAATATTTAACAGCTCTTTTTTCTTTAGATAAATCATCACTATATAAGAAAACCTTAACAACATCTTTTTTATCTCTTAAAATATAATCAGCACATCTACCTACTATAACACAAGAAGATTTAGCTAATTTTTCAATAACTTTTTGCTCAGCAATAAATAATCTATCATCATTATTATTAATATAACTTGCAGATTTTTTTCTTTGATCAATTGATTTAATATAAGTTTCTGAAAGACCAGATTGTTTTGCCGACATAGATATTAATTCTTTATCATAAAATGGAACTCCTAATTTTTCAGCAACTATTTTACCTACAAATCTACCACCTGATCCATATTCTCTTGATATAGTAATAACAATATGTTTTCCTTTATATGATAAATTTTCATTTTCATCACTTTCATTATTTTCACTAGGTACTACACCAAGTTTTTTATACTCTGACTTTAAAATAAAGATTGTAATTATAAAACATAATATATCAGCGATACATCCTGCATATAATACTCCATATATTCCTTTATTAAAAATAAAGGCTAATAATAAAGATATAGGTATTAATAATATTATTTGTCTAATAAATGTTACAGCTGTTGATTTTACAACATTTCCAAGTGATTGAATAACAATACTAGTTGTCATTTCTAGTGCATTTAAAGCAATAACTAATAAAAAACTATGACACATTAAAGTAGCAAATTCCATAAATAGATTATATGATGGATCATTTGCAGATATAAATATACCAGCTAACTGTCTTGGAAATAATAAAAACATTAAATTAAATAATATACCAACAATAAAATTAATAGTTAAAACTTTTTTTATAGTTTCTTTTACTCTAAGTTCATTGCCAGCTCCATAATTAAAACCAATAATAGGTTGTGCTCCTATAGATATTCCTAGAACGGTAGAAATGTATAAACTATTTATTTTAGATATTACACCATATACTGAAAGTGGTATATCCTCTCCAAATTTTGTTTTTACTCCAAGTTTAGTCATAATATTATTCATAAAAACAAATAATACTAAAATCGTTGCCTGTGTTATAAATGATGAAAGACCAAGTGATAAGATCTTAACTACACTTTTATCTATTTTAAAATCATTTTTTGTTAATTTAACAGATTTTACTTTTTTAAGATAAAAACAAGCAATTATAAATGAAACAACTTGACCAATTACGGTAGCAATAGCTCCTCCCTTTACACCCATATTAAAAGTAAAAATAAAGATTGGATCTAATATTATATTGATAATAGCTCCTATCACAAGCATTATCATAGAATATTTTGGTGAACCATCAGCCCTAATAATACTTGAAAATGATGAATAAATTATCATAAATGGTGCACCTATAACAATAATTTTTCCATATTCTATAGCATAATTATAAACACTTTCAGTACATCCAAATAAATATACTAATTTTGGTAAAAATATATAAGTAATTATACTAATAATAATTGAAACAAGAAATGATAAAGTTATAGCTTGACCTATACTTTTAGATGCATTTTTCTTATCATTTTCACCTAATTTAAGTGATAAATTAGCTGCAGCACCATTTCCTATTAATCCTGCAATTGCATTAAAAATAATGACAAGTGGAAAGATAACATTGGTTGCCGCATTTCCAAGTGTTCCAACTCCTTTACCAATAAATATTTGATCTACAATATTATAAATAGAATTTATCAGCATACTTATAACACATGGTATAGAAAAAGATAGCAATAACTTATTTATTTTATCTTTTCCTAAATTTAATTCTTTCATACTACTCCTCTTTTCTACAAAATAAATAATCTTTAAAGACTTGATAATTGTATCATAAAAAATTTTTTTGTGTAAGTTTTTTTTCACGAATTTATAAATTTTTTGAGCTAGTTATTTATAATTATTTACTTTATATAAAATAGATGTTAAAATATGAAGCAAAAAAGGTGGTTGTTATGAAAGAGATATTTTTGAAATATAATGATACTGTTTTAAAGGAAATAAATAGTAATACTCTTAATTTATCACTAAAGGAATTTAAATTTGTTCAAAATTATATTTTTAATCATCCTAATGACAATGATGTTTTAGTAATTACTAATTATCTTATAGAAAGATATAAGGATATTCTTTTAAACAATAATTTTATAGATGCTTTAAAATTAAATGATGATTTAAGATATTTAAAAAGGCAAGAAATTCAAAGAAATCTTCCCTTCTTACATACTAATAATCATTATATAAATTATTTATTTAAAACTTTTGTTATACCTAATAAATACTATGGTACGCTAACGAATTTCTATAATGGTCTATTTTATTTTTTAAAAGAACATAATAGTTGTCCTTTGAATGATGAACAAATAAAATATATTATTACTTTCCTAGAAAATAACAAAACGATTCTTAATATTAATACCAATCATTATGATAGCCTAAATGAAGAAATAATAAGATATAAAAATATTTGTTTAAATAGATTAACTGACGATTTTAGTGCTTTCGAACAAGACAAAAAAGCATTAGCTGCAGTTTATAATCACTACTATGAAGGAAATATTATGGAAGACTACAAAAATAAAAAATTAGGAATAATTGGAGAACTATATACCTTTGAAAGTTTAAAACAATTTATGAATTCTTGCTTTATATCAAGAGATTTAGGTGATGGTTTTGGTTATGATATCTATTTTCAAAATATCCAAAATAATACTATTTATGAAAATTTAATTGAAGTTAAAACAACAACTAATATAAATGGTAATGATTATTTTTCCCTATCAGGAAACGAATATAATGCAATGATACAATCGCAAAAATATGGTAATGTAAATTATTATATTGGCAGAATATTTGCCGATATTCTTAATGATAATTTTTCTTGTAATTTTTTAAAATTGGAAAATAATTGTTTTAAATCATTAGATACATCTTTAGAATATGAATATATAAATAATCAAAATAATTGTTATTACTTTTCAAACAAACAAAAAAGTAAAACTTTAACTAAATAAAACTATTACATTAAGTTTTGTAATAGTTTTTATATTGTTTTTATTAAATTTCTTTTACTTTCTTTTCTATCTTTTTTATAATACTTAAAACATATATACATTCAAAGATATTAGTAAGTTCTGATATAAGAAGAAAGATACCTATTAATGCTGTAATAGCAATTGCCGATGCAAAAGGATTAATAATAGATAATATTCCAATAATAATCATTAATATTGATATAAATATTAATAATAGGAAGTTACAATTTGGTATAAAACTTAAATTGATAGCAAGTTGTAATCTAAATAAATTATTAAAGATAATCCAAATACCTAAAATAATAGGAAATATTTCTATTAAACTTGCTCGATAAATAAAGACAAGTATACCTGTTAATATTGTTATTAAACCATTTATTAAGTCAAAACTTAAGTATCTCTCATCCTTATCAGAACTAAAATAAGATATAAAACAACTTATGCCATTTACTACTAAGATTGCTGAAAAGAATATAATAAATATTTCCATAGATTGGACTGGTTTTAATATTAAGCATAATGATAATAAGACCATTAAGACGGAAATCATTATTGAATATTTTTCATATTTTTTAATATAATTTTTAATCATTTTTATAACCTCTATTTCTTTGTACCAAATGTTGTTTTTTTTATAAATTTATCACATACATAAAGGATAGCTGGAAGAACAAAAATTGTTATAATTAAAGATATAAGTGTTCCACTACCTAAAAATAAACCTATTTGTGATATTACTGATGATGTGGAAATAAATCCAATTAAGAGCCCTGCAACAAATAAGATTAATCCACTTGTTATAACAGCAGGTAATCGATCAGACAAAGTTTGAATTATAGCTTCTTTTTTATCCATTTTATGTCTTAATTCCTGATAACGACTTGCGATTACAATAGCATAATCAATTGTTGCCCCCATTTGAATAGCTGTTACGACAACATAACCCATGAAGAAAATTTCTTTACCAAGTAAAACATAAAGACCAAAATTAATTAAAATACTTCCTTCAATAGCTGAAATAAGTAATATTGTCATTCCAAAAAACTTAAAAGTCATAATTAAAATAATGGCAATAAAGATAATTGTAACAGCAGTAATTATTAAATTATCTGATGTAAATGAACTTTCTAAGTCGATAGCATTTACACTATTACCAATAAGTAATACATCATCATAATTATTCTTTACAACATTTCTTATTTTATTAATAGTATTTCTTGTTTCTTTAGATTCAATAGGGACATCTAAATTAAGAATAAATCTTGTATAATTATCACTTTCTAAAAGTGGTATTTTAGAATTAAGCAAATTATAATACGTTGTTAATTTAAAACTCATATCTTGTGAAAGTGGTAAATTATCTTTATTGGCATTTAAGAAATATAACATATCAATAATAGTAATTCGATATTCATCTAAATTAGATAATTTATCTAATTCATTATTTGCATTTGCATACATTTTAAATAAATTTAAAGATATATTATCATCAATATTAAATATTTTAGATGTTTCTAAATAATTTATAGATGTACCAAGATAAATATTATCACTAATTTCATATCCACCAATACTTGTTATAGTTGATATTTCCTTAATATCTTTTAATTCATTAACAAGTTTTAATTCTTTAGAATAATCTTTATCATTATTTTTAAATAAAATAACTAATGTATTATTTTTACCAAATTCTTCTTCTATTTTTTCTAAAGATTTAATATTTTCACTTTTACTAATAGACTTAGCTGTAGTCGCATTATAAACATAATTATATTTTGGAAGTAAAAATATAGATATTATAATTAAAATAATAAACAATGGTAACAATACTTTTCTTCCATTAAAAATAATATTACCTATCTTACTTACTTTAGTTACCTTTTTTTCTTTTCTTTTTAATTTAACTATTGGTTTATGAAATATAGAAAGTAAACTTGGTATAACCAGTATTACCGTAAGAAGACTGCATAATATACCTTTTGATAAAACAAGTCCTATATCTCCACCTATTCTAAGTTGCATAAATACTAAAGCAAGTAAACCGGATATAGTAGTTAAAGAACTAGCAAATATTTCTGGAATAGATTTAGAAATTGTCTTTTTTAAGGCCAAATTTTTATCTGGTGTATCATTTATTTCTTTCATATATTGATTCATAAAAATAATTATGTAATCAATAGATAATGCTAGTTGTAAAATAACAGCAATTGATTTTGTTATATATGAAATTTCACCAAATAGGAAATTACTACCCATATTTAAAACAATTGATATACCAAAAATAATAAAAGCAATTACTGGTTCAAAATATGTTTTAGATGTAATGAGCAAGACAATGACAATAACAATGCAAGCAACAACTAGTATCTTATCAATACCATTTGTTGGATCTTCAAATTCATCAGAATAAATAGAATAATCATTACTAGTAATTTTATTTTCTATATCTTTTTTTAATTGATTAAGTTCTTTATCATCTAACTCTTCTATTTCTATTACATATAATGCTTTATCATTTTTATAATAGTTTTCTGTTTCATTAAATAAAACCTCTTTAACATTATTAATAGTTGATAGTTCCGTAACCACCTCTTTTGCATCATCAATACTTATATTTTCAATCATTAGTTTGATATTAGCAAGACTACCAAATTCATCATCCATCAGTTCTAATCCATACTTGGTTTCTGTATCATTTGGTAAATAACTTACAATACTATCATTTATAGATACATTATTAATATTTAGAAAACAAAATACCGTAAGTAATAAAAATAATACTAGTGAAAAATATCTAATATTAGCAATCAAATCACCAAGTTTAATTAGAAATGAATTCTTTCTATTTTTAATAATATCCCACCTTTCATACAAGCACATTTATGCTTGCTACTTAATTATATACATTAAAATTATCAATAACAATAGTCAATTTTATGCATTTGCACAAATTTCATTAATGCTATATAATTAGTATGGTGATATTATGCATACAAATTATAAGAACAATCTAAATACTAAAATAAAACTAGCAAATTCATTAAAAGAAATATTAAAACATAAACCTTTATCAAAAATAACGATTAATGAAATAACATCAAATATTAATGTCAATAGAAATACATTTTATTATCATTTTGAAGATATAAACGGGTTAATTAAATGGATAATTGATAATAATTCTAAAGATATAATTAGTAAGATCGATATTACTAATCATATACAATCTTTTTCTTTAATTTTAGATTATATTGAAGAAAATCATGAATTTTTACAAAAACTGGGTGGAAATGAATTAAAAAATTTATTTCATAACCATATATATAAAACGATGCAACATTTAATAAATACCAATATTAATATAACATTAACGGAAGAATATAAAGATTTTTTATGTAACTTTTTGACTAATGCTATAGGAAGCAACCTAAGTGCCCTTTGTCTTGTAAATAAATCTTATTCTAAAAATAAAATTATTAAATATTATAGTTATACAATTAAGTTAATAACAGATAAACTTACTGAAAAAAAAGAATAATATGGTTGCTACCATATTATTTTATGATATTAAAAACTTAATATAATTATTTAAAATGCATTATATTAATCATCTACTAAATTCATTAAATAATATATTTACCAAATCAATACTTTTGTAAATTTTTTTATCTACCTTAAAGAACTTCATTAATGTATTTTTACAATAGTTAAAACAACATTAGCAATACCGTTAACAGGCAAAGTTGTCTCAGCAGCAGCTCTTACACTAAGTGTTAAGACATCTCATTCTTGAAGTGCAGCAATAATAGAATTACTAACAGAATTAATACTATTTGCTTGCCACTTTACAGTAACATTACTGGCTGGAATTAATAAATCATTATATTTTACAGCAAGTGTTAATGTACAATCCTCTTTAGGATTAGAACTCAAAAAGTAAGAAATTAAATAAAAGCCTGCTTGTTTAATATCAATGGAATTTTCTGTATCATAATTGGCAAAGAATGCTGGACCACTATTATTTAAAGGAACTATTGTATCTGTTGAAGCCGTTAGTTTTAATTCTTGTGTAGCATCTAAATATCTTTCAGCGTATGCTACTGTTTGGGTTGTTCCTGCTGGGACCTGTGGTCCAATTGGGACTTGATCACCTTTTTCACCTGATGTACCTCTTGGAATTTTAAAATTTAATATGACATCTTTATTTGTTCCAACATTTGTAACAATGATTTCTATATCTGGAGCAACTGTTTCAGTAATACCAATATCTCCTTTATCGCCCTTTGGGCCTATTGCTACATCTTCACCTTTTATACCTTGTTGGCCAATATCACCTTTGGGACCGATTGGGCCTTGAATATAACATAGTTTAATTCTTTTATTAGTATCCTCAATTCTTTTTTTTACTTTTTCATAAATACCATCAGAGTTTTTATTTAGATTGTCATGTATACAAATACCTCCTTGATTTATAAAGGTAAAATTATAAAATTTGTTCCCAAACTGTTACCCAAGAATTTTAGAGATTTTAGCAAAATGATTGCAAGTTATTATAAACACTGGCTAAAACAAAAATGAGAGTTTTCGCTCTCTTCAGGGGGGCAATTTAATTAAAAAAGAGGATTATTGAAAATCCCCGTAATATCGGCATACAATTCATTTTAAGTTTAATAAAATTTAACTAAAAATTGATAAATTTAGCATAATTTGATGGGTAGCTGATGGGTAGAAATACTGATCAGCTGCTCTTTTTTTGTACATAATGACGTTATGACATTATATATAGATATGGTAGTAATAAATTCAGTATTTATTGCTTAACCAAAACAATCTATAATTACAATATTATTATAAGATCTATTCTTGATTGAATCTTATAAATATTTTGTTTTCAACATTTTTTTAAATATTCTCTATATAATTTTTTATTATTTACTAGATTTTTCTATTAACTCAACTAATTTAACTATATCAGCTTTTTCATTTTGATAAAAACAATCTATCATATATTTGGTATCCACTAATAATAATGAAATTTTTTCATAATTATATGCTTCTTTTTTATCTCTCCAGGCACTACTTGCAAAACCCATATATTTTATATTATCATCACATCTAAATGGTTCTTTCTCTTTATTAAATGGTAATATAAACGCATTAAATATATTATTTTTATCTACATGATACATTTGAGGATTATTAGATATATGATCACCATATGTTATTTGTTTTTGAATAGAATCTGTATGTGGTAAATCATATATATTCCCTGTAATTCCATATTTATAATACTTAGCATCAAGTATACATAATTTCTTAGCACCTTTATCTATTAATATAGAATCTGGTCTAAGTTTAGTTTTATCTTCTTCAACTCTTCCTTGTAAATTCCAATAAGCATTTGGAAAAAATTTACTAATATCTATTTTAGAACCAAAAGCATCATTAACCATTTTTTCCCAGGCATATTCATATCTTCTTATTCCATATGTTGGTTGATTTTCAAAACTTTCATCAAAGCTTAATTCAAGTATTCTCTTCATATTTGTTAATAATAACTTTTTTCTATCATTAAACGATTTTACTAATTCTTTATTTAGAACATCAATATAATACTTGATGTTATTTTTAATTAGTTCTTCTTTCAAATTGCATTCTGGAAGATAAACTTTTCCAAATAAGAAGCCAATATATTTAAAACTCTTATGAAGGCAATAATTATTAAGATCAGTTATTAAAGAGCTTCTTTGAACACTTGATTCATAATATGGATTAATATAAATGACACCATTATTTTCAAAATAATGTTCCGAATTAAGTGTTTTTTTCCAACTAATCTTACCATGACTTTTTTGAGAATATTTTTTTTCTATTTCTTGATACAATCCATTATTAAAATAATCACGTATTAGCCAAATAAATGAATTATATGGTATCTCATTATTATTACCAACATCATCTCCAAAATCTGTTTTTTCATTATTAAAATTCTTTACTAAATTAATAGTTTTTAATAGTAATAATAAATCAACTTTTTGTTTAGATGTTAATTCATCTTCAGTATTGAAAACTTCTTTATTATATCCTATTGGTAAAAATATATAAACTTTATCTTTTTTATATTTTAATCCAACAAAATTATCTTCTTCATATCCATTTTTAAAAATCACTTTATTGGAAAAACTCATATTATTCTCCTACACTTTTTATTGTATACTCATTGTCAACTTTTATTTCATCTTCAAATAATGAATTAAATACATCTAAATAACTTGTGTTAAACTTATCAATAAGTTCATCATATGATGATATTGATCCAAACCAATATGAAGTATTTAATTTTGCAACATCTTCCCATAAATAAGATAATATTTTTTCTGCAAATTCTTTAGGGTTGTCAATTTCTTCAGTTGAAACAAAATACATTCCAAGTTGTTTATCTTCCCCATTTATTCCAGAAGTATCTGAAATAATATGGTTATTAATCTTTTTAACAAATTTTTCCCATGTTACATCAGGGTATTTTTCTCCAAATGGAATTACTTTATTTTTTAATTTTATTGATTCTTCATTATCAGCAAATACATTTCTTATATATTCCATTTTCCATCTACGTTTAAACGCGGTATCTAATGTAAATACATTTTGATCGCTTGTATTCATTGTAGCAACAATCCACATATTAGAAGGTATATATATTTTTTCTAAAGAAATATTATTATCATTTAAATAATCTATAATTGGTCCATTATATATATAGTATTTACTTTTCC
The DNA here is from genome assembly GCA_900547995.1 of uncultured Mycoplasmatota bacterium. Taxonomy (GTDB): domain Bacteria; phylum Bacillota_I; class Bacilli_A; order RF39; family UBA660; genus UMGS1045. The sequence goes on along the minus strand of URIY01000017.1, from coordinate 8,009 downwards.
CTGTTTTATCTCTATCTAATAGCTGAAATATATCTCCAAATATCGCAGAAGAATTACCTCTATTTATTTCTTCAATTATTAAACAAACTTTTTTATCTTTATTTTCTAATGCGTATTTTAATGCTAAAGTAAATGCTCCTGGATGAAAAACATATTCAACCATATTATTTTTTACCATTGGGATAATTTGACCAATAAAATCACTATTATTATATTCGGGATGGAAAGTTGTTCTAAATTTTTTATATTCATCTTCATTAAAAGATTTATTAACAATATAACTCTTTCCACTTCCAGGCACCCCATAATAAATTTTATTAAATCCACCGCTAATAGGAACAACATCATTAGTATAATTCATTATTTTGCCTCCTTTTGAATTAAAATCATTTAAAAAATATTTGTATTGCTTCATAGCAGCAGTATTAGTATTATGACTTATTAATTTTCTATTACTATATTCATCATTTTTGTCTAATTCTTCAATCAAAAGATTTAATTCATCTAAATTGTAAATTTGATAAATTGATTTAGATATCAACCCAGCATCAATAGCTATTTTAGATACAATTTCTATTTCTGGCAAATAATTATTAATGGTATTTTGTTTATAATTATTTTTTATTAACCAATTCTTAAACTTATCTTTCATTGAAAAATTTTTATTAGAAAATTCAAATTGATCATGTTCTAACTTTCTTAAATATTCTTCATAAATAACGCCATTAGAAATATAACTATATAACATATCACCTAAAATACTATTTTCATAATATAATTTTCTAATAACCAATCCAGGCATAGTAATAAAAGGGAAAAATATTCCAAAATATTCACTTTTAAAATATTTATTAAAGTCAACTTCATAATTTCTCTTATAACCAAATAAATATTCAAATAAAGCAGGAATTTCTTCTTCATCAATATTAACAATATCATCTCTTAAAATACTAGGTAATATTTCATTTAAACCAGTATCTCTACTACAATAATAACCGTAAAGAGAATCTTTTGAATCTGTAGGGGTTTCGCTTATTTCATCACTATTAACACTTATATATTTAAAAAATTCTTTTTGCTTCAAATTGGGTATTAATATCATTCTACTATTTTCATTTTTTACAAAAACAGGTGTACTATTTAATGCTTTAAACCAAATACTAAAGTTTGTATCTTCATTATTCTCTAAAGTAACTCTTGGTCTAGGAATAGAAGATCCAAAAGAATAATCTCTTTCATTAATTATTTTTTCTACATACTCATATGTAATATCATTTAAATCATTTATAGGGCATAGATACTCTTTACACTCATATGAAGTTAAAAAAATATCATCTTGATCTTGTAAAATATCAATCATAAAATCGAATACTTTACATATTAAAACGAAAGGTTTTATATTAACAGAATTATGTTTTGAAGCGGGTCTCTTTAAAAACAAATCAATTACTAACTCAGATTCATTTATCCTTCCTTCAATAAAATCAATAGCTGAATCACCTATTATATTTTGTTTACTAAGTAATCCATGATCTCTAAATCTAGTTATCGCAGCATTAATATTACCTTCAGCAATTCCTAATTCTGGATGATTTTTTATTTCTTGAATTAAAACATTAACATCTAAAGAATCTTTTCCTTTTGAGATATCATAAATTAACTTTAAACAATTATACAAAGAATCATATAAAAAATTTTTTGATCTATCAATATACCAACTATTCATCTATTTCACCTTCTGCTTTATCAAGTGTATTAATAATCTCTTCTATAACCGCTTTAATAACTGGAACAGCAATTGAATTACCAGTCTGCCTCCACATTACTGTATCCTTTACAACAACATTAAAATTCTCAAATCCCATTAATCTCAATAATTCATTTGGTGTCATTTTTCTTGCAACAGCTAATTTTCCATTATACATCCCTTTAAATATTCTATCATCGTTCATATGACTTTCTGTTGGAGTTTCAACTCTAAAGTCTCCTACCCAATTAAATTGTTGATTTGCAGTTTGACATCCAATTATATCCTGATTTACTCTCGCTCTTCTTGCACTTCTCTCAACTTTTGTAACAAAATTAAAGCCTTTTTCACCCAAATAATATTCATTTGGAACAAATTTATCTAAATAATCTGTACTTTTTTTTGTTAAAGGAACAGGCTTAGGAAATTGGTATTCTGGACATTTTAATTTCTTATTAATGCCTACAACAAAAACTCTTCTTCTCAATTGCGGAAGATTATAATCTGCAGCATTTAAAATCTGCATTTTTATATTATAATTCAATGATTCAAAAGTCTCTCTTATTATTTTCCAAGTCTTACCACCATCATGATTTAATAATCCGGTTACATTTTCAAAAATAAAAGCTTTCGGTTGAATCTCCAATACCAATCTAGCATAATCATAAAACAAAGTTCCTCGAGTATCTTCTAAACCTTTTCTATGGCCATATGTAGAAAAACTTTGACAAGGGCTTCCGCCTACAAATAAATCAACAGAACCCTTATATTGTTTTCCATCTAAAAATCGTACATCTTCAAACCATTGATTTTCTTTTATTTTATAATTAGCAAAATAAGATTTTTTAACATTGTTAGGTTTACCTGTACTATCATATAATTTTCTTATAACGCTTTCTTTATCTTTTTTTGGATGTTCATTTATAATCTCATTTATTTTTTCTACAGAATAATCTAAATATCTTTCTCCATTATCACACGCAAAAACTATTTCATGTGGTATTTTTAATTGTTTTAAAGCTTGTTCTGCTGCGCCTATTCCACTAAATACAGTAGCAATTTTAAGCTTATTTTTATTATTATACTTCATATTACGCATCTACTTTCTTAAATTATTTTTTATACCTTATAAAATCTACTTATTAAATTTACTTTCTTGGAAGTTTACTATAATCATACTTTTCATTAATAAATTTTAAACTTTCAATTGCTTTATCAATATCCATAACTTGTTCTTCATTAGAATACTTTTGACCATCATTTATTGACCATTTAATCTTATTTTTAATGTCAAATAAATCTTTACTTATTTTTGTTGCTTGTCTTCTTTTTTTTGCATCCCACTCTAATAAATCCATTTCAGATCGTTGGTATTCGTCTATTTTTTCTTTTAACTCTCTATTAGACATTCCAGCATATCTATCTGTGTGAAGTAATTTTATTACACTCTTAAAGCCACAAGCTTCAAGCAAATTTTCTAAATTTAATTCTAATATATTTGATATTTGGTAAAGATCATCTAAATTGATCTTTTTTATTTTTCCATTAACAATATCATTTAAAGTACTTCTACTAATTCCTGTTAATTTAGCTAGCTCTCTTTGAGAAATACCTTTTCTATCTATTGCGCTTAATAATAAATTTTGTAGTTTTTCAGAATTCATATCAACCCTACTTTCTTCCTAATTATTCCTTTATAAATCTATTTTATCATTTAAAATTTAATTTGTCTATATTTTCGGACAAAAAAGCATTGACATTTTTTTCGGACAGTGCTATTATTTAATTGACTGATATATCGGACAAGATATATTTAGTTAAATAGTTCTTTGAAAATTTAGTCTTAGTGGAAATCGCCGATAAGACATTAAGTAAAAAAATGCAGGACAGAAATAACCCTATTGGCAAGGGAGTTATGAAATAACTAAAATTTCACAAAGGGCAATTGCCCAGGGAAAACTCTACCCTTTTGAAGTAAGTAAAGGAGGTATTAAAAATGGATCAAAAATATTTCACTTTGGTAAGAAAAGATGTTTTAGATAATCCAGATTTATCATTAAGTGCTAAAGGATTATATTGTTTAATCTGTTATGACTTAACTAAATCACTTAGGAGATTATTAATAAACAAAAATACTAGAGAAGAAACTATTAATAGTTCTAAAGAATTAGAAAAATATGATTATGCACATTTTTATAATTTAGAAGAATGTGTAGATAAAGATTCATATCTTGGTCTTAATGTTTCAATACAACCAACTGATGAATTTAAAAACTTAGTTAATTTGAAACATAAAAAATTAAAAGAATTAGAAAGATAAAAGGAGGTGTAATATGACTGTAGATGAAACTTTAAAATTAATCGCACAACAATGGTGCAACTTATCTGATTTAATGAAACTAGCAAATATAGGAAGAAATTCAGCACTAGCTATTAAAAGCAAAATAAAAAACGACCTAGAAAGCAAAGGATATTATGTTCCAAAGAATGCAGTTCCATGCAAGAAGTCGTAAAATATTTAAATATAGATATTGATTATTTAGAATCTAGAAGTAAAAATATGAAGGGAGATGTTAAACTTGCTTAAACCAATTGAACAAGTAGATACAAACATAAAAAAAGACATCATCATAAACAACATAATGAAGTCTAAAGGTGCGTATCTCTTAGTATCTAATCCAAAAGTAGGAAAGTCTATGTTGGCACTGCAACTTTCCTGCTCAGTTATTAACGGAACACCATTTTTAGGACACAAAGTAAATCCCTCACCTGTCTTATATGTTACCACAGAATCTGATGAAGGTCAATTGAAGGAACGATTAGAGTTCCTAGAACTTTCGGCAAAAAAAGACTCTTTATTTATAATAGATAGACAAAATAAATCTAATATATCATTAAGAGATTTAAAATATGATATAAAAACTTTTGCTGAAGATTATAATGGTAAACTTATAATTTTAGATATGTTAAAGGATATTGATTTTGGAGCCCAATATGATATTAATAATTACCAAGATATTGCTCAACAAGTATTTCCAAAATTAAGAACTTATTGTGATAAATATAATATAACTTTTTTAGTTACACATCATTTAAATAAAACAGGTAAAACTTTAGGAAGTATTGCATTAGATGCAACAGTTGATGGAAGAATAACTTTAATTGAAAATAAAGCTAATAAAAAATACGTTAAATTACAAACAATTAATAGAGATTTTCCAGAACTAGATATTCAATTAAAGAAATTAGATAATCTTATATTTAAAAAAATTAATTCTATCGAAGAAGATGAACTTTCATATGAAATGACATCGTTTATTAAATATGTTGCTAGTCAAAAAGATATAGATTTCACTTGTACTGATATTGTATTAAAAGCTAATATACCGATGTCACCTAAAAGATTCGGAAGACTATTAAATAATAGTATCGAACTTTTAGAAAGCGAAGGTGTTCACATTACTAAATGTAGAACTGCTGATAGCAGATCATATCATGCTACATTTATAGAACCTTCGCAAGATGAAGATGAATAATGGGGCACGTTTTGTTTCGGAAAAATGAAAGTGCGATAATGACTCATCTTCTGATTATTTATTGATGAAATAAATAATCTCTTGTTTATTGCTTAGGCTTAAGTTAATCTTAAGTCTTTGCTTAAACAAGAATGGAATTTTAAGGGATTCCCTTAACTCACATCGGGCTATGCCCTAGTGAGATAGGTCATAAAATGACCATCCTCACGATGATACCCAACTCATTAACGTCATAATGTCACAAAATTTATGAAAGGATTATAAATATGTTTGATGGATATCAAGTATTAACTATTAATAATAAGATAAAATCATCAGACATTGGAGGACTTAGTAAAGAACTTACTGATAGAATTGGTACAGGAAATTATGATAAAGAAAGGACAAAATTTAATATAGAGTTTGTTCCATTATGTAGTTCAGATTTAGCTAGTTCTACATATAAAACTTTATATAGGAATAATATAGAATTTAACAAGAATAGCAAAAATATAAATTTATTAAATGGATGTGTAATAACAAGTGGTCAAGAATTTTTCAAATCATTAGGAATGAAATTTGAAGATACTGGTGAATTTCATACTGAAGGAAAACATAAAGGAGAACCAATTCAAAAAGCATTAATAAAATCAAAAGAAGATATTCCAGAAAGAGTTTTAGAATATTTTAATTATTCAAATGAATTTATGTGTAATTTAGTTGGTAAAGAGAATGTTATCTACTCTGCCATTCATTTTGATGAAAATACTCCTCATATGCATTTCTACTTTACTCCAGTAGTTAATGAAGTTAAAAGAAAAGTTTTTGAAACTGATAAAGATGGTCATCAAATATTAAAGCCATATATAACAAAAGATGGTATAGAAAAAATGATTCCTATTCAAAAGAAAGATAAAAACGGTAAAAATGTATATGAAATTGAATATGGTAATTTTCTTAATTCTGATCAATTTTGGAAAGAAAAAGGATTTAAAACATCTTATGCAAAAATCCAGGATGACTATAACAAATTTATTAATGAAAAAGGTTTTAATCTTGATAGAGGCGAAGTTGGTGCTAATAAACATCATTTAACCAAAGCAGAAAAACAATTAAAAGATTTACAAGAGCAAAATAAATTATTAGAAATTGAATTAAGCAAAAATAAAGCTTTAAATAACACTGAATTAAAGTATATGGATAAAATATTTGATGTAGATACAAATCCTCTTCTAAATCCAGAAAAAGGCAAAATACTAGGTTATAAAGAAAGCGATATTACTAACCTTTCCAACTATTCCAAACAAATAACTAAAGATAATTTAAATAAAGATAAAATAATTGAAAATCAACAATTAATAATTAAAGAAAAAGATGAAACTATTAATTTTCAAAATACAATAATTAATTCATTAAGAAATGACTTAACTGAATTAAAAGAAAATATCGATGCAATTATAAACAGTGTTAAAACTGTAGCTATAGATTTGTATAAAGCATTAAAAAGAACTTTAGGTTTTGATGTAGATAAAAATCAAGAATATGATTCATATTCATTTAAAAGTTTAAGTAAAAAAATAAATAAAAAATATGAAAAAGATAAATCTGATGATTATGAACTTTAAGTAGAATTTAAGCAAGTTTTAAGCAAGATTTAAGCAAGATATGTTGTATATTTTTCAATAAAATGGTATAATATAAATAGCAAAATGAGGTGATTTTAATGGATAAATATATTCCACCATTTGAGATATCAAATGAAATGTTAAAAAAAGTTTCTGATATTATGGAAAAAATCGGTAAATTGGATTCTTTTACTAATTTAGATAAAACACCATATTTAAGAAAACAAACTAAAATAAATTCAGTTCACTCTTCTGTTGCTATTGAAAATAATCCACTTAGTTTAGAACAAGTAAAAGATGTTATCAATGGTAAATTAGTTATTGGTGAACAAAAGGACATTCAAGAAGTTAAAAATGCTTATAAAGCATATGAAATGTTAAAAGACATTAATCCATACTCTATTGATGATTTAAAAAAAGTTCATGGAGTTATGACTTTCTTAGTTGAAGAAGTATCTGGAGAATTTAGAACTACTTCAGAAGGTATATTTGATGATAATGGTAATTGTATATTTGTATGTCCACCAGGAGATAGAGTCAATTCATTAATGCATGATTTATTTGAATGGTTGAATGAAAATAAGGATACAATTCATCCTTTAATTTTATCAAGTATATTCCATTATGAATTTGTATTTATTCATCCATTTACAAATGGTAATGGTAGAACAGTTAGATTATGGCAAAATTCAATTCTTTATAAATGGAAAGATATTTTTGAATATTTACCAATTGAATCTAAAATTCATAAATATCAAGATGAATACTATGATTCAATAGCTAAGTGTCATAAAAATGCTAACTCAAATGTATTTATTGAATTTATGTTAAAAATGATAGATGAAACTTTAGATGAAGCAATATCTACTTCTCACCTACCAATTACAAATGAAACAATTAATATAAATAAATTATTAGATGTTATGGAATCTGGTAAACCAATGACAGCAACTAAAATAATGGGAAAATTAGGAATTAAATCTAAAGAAACTTTAAGAGGACAATATCTTGATCCTGCTATTAAACAAGGTTTAGTTAGTTTAACTATTCCAGATAAACCAACAAGTAAAAATCAAATGTATTATAAAAATTAATTTAAGTAAGTATTAAGCAAGAATTAAG
>URIY01000016.1 GCA_900547995.1 uncultured Mycoplasmatota bacterium | reverse complement strand
CATGACTGAAGTTGCATTTAACCTTCAAAAGTTGCATTTACTTTTGGAATTGAGCAATAAGAGTAAATTTTCTTCGCAAAGAAATTTGATATAATTACTATATAATACAAAGGTGGTACGTAGTAATGAATAGAAAACAAAGAAGAGAACTAAGAAAAGATAAAAACTTAATTATTGAATTATATTCTATAATAAAAAAATATTTGCCTGATTTATTTGATAGATTTGAAGAATTAACTGATGCTAGACACCAGTCATATGTTACATATAATATGAAAACTATTTGTGTGACTAGATTATTTGGTTTGATTTGTGGATTAACTTCACTTTCTAATATTTCATCAGATGAGTTCAATACTGATGCATGTATTAAAAATATATCTAATATTTGTAATACTAAACTGTCTGAACTTCCTTATTGCGAAACTATTCAGGATGTATTTATGAATATTAAAATATCTGAACTTAAAGACATTCAAAAATATATTGTTAAAACTTTATTAAGATCAAAAATGTTTGATAAATATAAATTCGAAGGAGCTTTTCAGCTTCTTTTTGATGGTACGGGTCTATCTAATCATAATTATAATTTGAATAGTAATTGCTTACAAAGAAAACATAAAGATGGTAAAGTCTCATACTATAAGTATGTTTTAGAATGTAAATTAGTTGTTGGTAATATTGTCATAAGTTTAGATTCTGAATTTATTGAAAATAAAAAAATGCTTACTGAAAAGCAAAAACAAGATTGTGAAACTAAAGCATTTAAAAGAATGATTAAACGCATTAAGAAAAATTATCCAAAGTATAAATTTATTATTACTGGTGATGGCTTATATGCAACTACTCCAATTATTAATATTTGTAAAAAGTATCATTGGTTTTATATTTTTAATTTAAAACCTGATAGACTAAAAGAAATTAATGATGCTTTTGAAGGTAATATTAAATTATTAAACGAAACAACAAAAACAAATTATTTTTTATCTTCTAATATAGAATTCAACAAAAATATTCTTAATGTGTTCAAATATATTGAATCAAAGAAAAATAAAACAACTACATTTAGATATATAAGTAATATACAAGTTAATGATAATAATATTGATAAAGTAGTTAAACTTGGTAGACAAAGATGGAAAATAGAAAATGAAGGTTTTTATACTCAAAAACATAGAACGTTTGATATAACTCACTTAAATAGTAGAAATGATAATTCTATGAAATGCCATTACTATTTTATTCAATTTGCTCATACTATTAGACAATTACTAGAATTAGGAAATATGTTAACTAAATCATTAAAACTCAAAATAAAAGAAGTAAGTGCACACCTATTAAAATCACTTACTTCAACCATCTCAGATCTTAATGATTTACAAACTAATTTTCAATTAAGATTTGATGATTAAATTATACAATATTTGTTCTTTGAAATCTAGTGTTTTATTAAAAAAATTTTTTTACCTGTAAAAGGTCTTTTTGTCGTGGATTAAAATATCTATATTTGAGAAGAAAAAAATTAGGTAAAATTATTTTATATATATTTTACCTAATTTCAACTAATTTAATTTATTTACTCTTATTTACTGGACTTTTATTATATAGGATGTTAGAATATATCCATGCGAGAGGGGAATATATTTATGAGTAGTTTGTTTTTATGCAAATGTGAAGGTAGTTTAAGACCAATTCAATTAATTACAACAATGTTTTATGATAAAGAACCTAATATTGGTAAATCTCTATATTATGATTTTGATAATGGTAACATATTAACTCGTTATTTTGAAATATCTATAAAAAAAGGAAAAAAGTTGGAATCAATGGTTATGCAAGATGCACCATATGAATATGATTTAAATGAAATTTTATGTTTACCAAATAATAATAAATTTAACATAACTGAAATTTCTAATAAAGAGTTGCTTACTGAAATAAAAGAAAAACTTACCTTTACACCAAATGAGATAAAAAGATTAAATGAATATCGTTTTGGAATAACTAAAAAGAGATAGGAAACTATCTCTTTTAAAATAAGCTTAATTGACTAGATTCATCCATACCATCAAATATACCCATCATACGCATTTTTTCAATTAATGTTTGTGATATTTTAGCCCTCTTTTGAACATCTTCAATACTTAAAAATTCACCTTTTTTACGTTCTTCAACAATATTTTGAGCAACTGTATCACCAAGCCCATCGATAGAATTAAAAGGTGGATATATTTCTATATCACTAACAGCAACCCAAACAGTTGCTTCACTTTTATAAAGATCAACATTTAAAAATTTCATACCACGTGCTGTAGCTTCTAAAGCAATTTTTAAACTTTCAAGTTGTCCATTTTCTTTATTAGTCGCTTCATATCCTTTATTTTGAATTTCAATAATTCTATTTCTAATAGCATCATAACCTTTAATCATTGCTTCAACATCAACATCAGTTGCTTTAGATGAATACCAAGATGCATAGAAATAAACAGGCATATGAACCTTATACCAAGCAATTCTAAACGCACTTATAACATATGCAGCCGCATGGGCCTTAGGGAACATGTACTTTATTTTTTGACATGAACCAATAAACCAATCAGGTATTCCTGCTTCTTCCATTGTTTTTACATGTTCTTTCCAAGTTTCAGGATCTTTACTAGCTTTTCCTTTACGAACAAATTCCATTATCTTAAATGCCTTAATAGGTTTAACACCTTTATACATTAAATATACCATGATGTCATCACGACAACCAATTGTTTCTTTAAATGGGACAATATTATTAGCAATTAATTCCTGAGCATTACCAAGCCATACATCAGTACCATGAGAAAGACCTGATATTTTAATTAATTCGGCAAATGATGTCGGTTTTGTATCTTCAACTAGTTTAATAGTAAATGGTGTTCCAAATTCGGGAATACCAAGTGTCCCTGTATTACACATAATTTGATCTGTAGTTACGCCAAGGGCTTTAGTTGATGTAAAAATACTCATTGTTTCTTTATCATCAAGAGGTACTTTCATAATATCTGTTCCTGATTGTAACTGAATTAAGCGAAGTTGCGTTGGATCAGAGTGACCTAGAATATCTAGTTTTAACACACATTCCTCAATTGAGTGATAATCAAAGTGTGTTGTTCTCCACTCGGCTGTTGCATCTTCGGCTGGAAATTGAAATGGTGTAAATTCAAAGCAATCCATATAATCAGGAATAACAACAATTCCACCTGGATGTTGACCTGTTGTTCTTTTAACACCTGTACATCCTATAGCAAGATGTTCAACTTCAGCCGTTCTCATGACAATATTTTTATCTTCACAGTAACCTTTAACAAATCCAAAAGCCGTTTTATCAGCAACAGTACCAATCGTTCCTGCACGATATACGTTATCGGCACCAAATAATACTTTAGTATAAGCATGGGTACTTGCTTGATTTAAATCGGAGAAATTTAAGTCAATATCTGGTACCTTATCAGCATTAAACCCAAGGAAAGTTGCAAATGGCATATCTTGACCATCTTTTAATAGAGGAATATTACAATGTGGACACAATTTATCTGGTAAATCAAATCCTGATGAATAAGTTGCTCCTAATGAATTACCATTATCATCATCAAAAATACTCATTTTACATTTAGTACAGCGATAATGGGCTGGAAGTGGATTTACTTCTGTAATCCCCATCATTGTCGCAACAAATGATGATCCAACAGATCCACGTGATCCAACTAAGAAACCTTCATCGTTAGAGTGTTTAACAAGTCTTTGAGCAATTAAGTAAATAGGATCAAATCCTGCACCTATTACTCCACCTAAAGATTTTTTTAATAATTTATTTAAAGAATCGTCATCTAATTCTTCTTCACTAGTTGCTTTTAAATATTCTTTTACAGTATCAGTAACTGACTTATAGCCTTTAATGATTGTTTCATGCAGTTGTTTAAAAGCCTCATTTTCTAACTCTTCGCCTTGCAAATCTTTAAGTTTATATTTTATAGATGTTAAAACAATATCACCATATAATTCCGTAGCAATTCTCTCTTCAATATAATGAGGCAAAACTTCCCCATACCAATCTTTTGCTTTTGTATATACAAGTTCTGTTACAACAGCCTGACAATCTAGATAAGTTTTTCCATCATCACTTTTTACTCTAGGTGAAAATGGAGTTCCACCTGTATCAGGAATAACTTCTATTTCATCTACCATATCTAAAACTTTATTTGTATTTTTAATAACAATATCGTACGCTAAATCGGGACCTAAGAACTCAAAATCATTAAGCATTTCTCTTGTTGTTCTAAAATGCTGTGACGGAATACTTTTAATATCCTTTTTAGCAAGTGGATGTCTTCCACCACCAGATACTTTTTGATTAACAATTATTTCACGATATATTTTATCTTTGCGATAAAAATGATGAACATCACCAGTTGCAACAATAATTTTACCTGCTGACACAGTCGCATCAATAATTTTTTTAATATGATTTTGAAGTTCTACTTTATCTTTAAAATCACCCATTTGTATTAAATGATCATATACTTCCGGTGGTTGAACTTCAACATAATCATAAAAGTTAATAATATTGGTAAGTTCCTCTCCTTCTTTACTTCTTGCTTCCGTAAAAACTTCTGATTCATAGCAACCACTGCCAATTAATAATCCTTCTCTTAATTCTTCTAATTTACTTCTAAGAATTCTTGGTGATTTATATAAATAAACGGTATTTGCAAGAGAAATAATTGTAAATAAGTTTTTAAGCCCTTTTTTATTTAAAGCAAGAGCATTAAAATGGAAAGTACGACCAAATTTATATATTTCATCTTTAGATATTAAATTATCTAAATCACTTATTTTCTCAAACTTTTGAGCCTCTAACTTTAACATCATTTTATGATATACAAGTGCAGTTCCTTTAGCATCGTAATCGGCTCTATGGTGAGCATCTTCTTCCCATGGAACATTATACCTTTTAACTAAGGCAGAAAGTCCATGTCGTGCAAATCCTTGATCTAGTGTTCTAGATAATTCAAGGGTATCAATAACAGTATTTTTAAATGTGCCTAAATTATATTTTTTCATAGCCATTTCGATGAAAGAAATATCAAATTTAGCATTATGAGCAACCATGGGGTTATCTCCTGCCCACTCTAAAAATTTCTTAGTTACTGTCTCTTCATTATCTTTACCTTTAACCATTTCATCAGTTATACAAGTAAGTTCTGTAATACGATCTGGTATATGTCTTCCAGGATCAATTAATTCATCAAAAGTATCTATAATGGCTCCATCCTTAAGTTTTACGGCACCTATTTCAATCATTTGATCGGCACCACCGGCATTAAAACCTGTTGTTTCAGTATCGAATACAACATAGGTACTACCAAGTAATGAAGCATCAGTTGGTCTTATAACAATATTGACAGTATCATCAACAAGCGTAAGTTCTGTTCCATATATACCTTTAAATATTGGCGGATTTTTTTGTAGTTCTTTTTGTTCTTCTAATTCTTTTAAAAGATTATTTTTAACTTCTTCATCTGTTTCTTCATTAATTTTGGCCTCTAGTTCTTCTATTTTAGCTTTTATACCTTTTCTTATACCCTTATTATGATTTTTAATAATACCAAAGGATATTGGAAATGCTTGACAACCACTATGGTCCGTAATAGCAACACCTTTATAACCCATTTTAATCGTTTTTTCAACAAGTTCGCATGTATGTTTACCTAAATCAAGTTTCGTAACACCATCCATTTGACTCATCATCGTATGAGCATGTAACTCTACTCTTTTAATAGGTGCATCATCAATTAATTCTTCTGTTTTTCTATTTGACTTACAAATATCTTTTGGCATAAAGGTAAGTTCATTAGAATAAGTATCATCTTTCGTTTGACCCCTAAACTTATACCAAGTATTTTTCTTTAATTTTTTACTAATGGTAACAAATTCTTCTTCATCATTAATAAAGATTTTCCCATATATACTATCTGTTTCATCAGTAATTTTTAAAGTCATTATTCTAAGACCTGTTTTTGTCTCTATAGTTTCTATATCTGCAAAAATATAACCTTCAATTGTAACATTATTTAAAGGATCAATTACAGTATCAAGTCTTACAGCAGGTGTATCAATTTCATGACCAATAATAACATTTTCATTATCAGGTTCTTGTATCAATGGTGGTCTTTTATAATCCTTAGAAATAAACTTTTTCTTTGGATTTTCCTCTTTTTTTATAGGATTTATTTTAGACAATGGAATATCTATTTCTAATTCTTTTTTAATCTCTTCACTTACAGTACTAACTATATTAGAATTAATACTAATTTTAATATTTTTTATATCAAATCCTGCATAACTATAATCTAATTTTAAGTTATTAATTACAGAATTTAATTTCATTTTTTCAGCAAGATTACCAACTTCAATTTCAAGTATTCCATCATTTAAAGAAACATTATTATCTTTAAACATCTCTAATAATGGTGATTCCTTGCTATACTTACATATAAAATATTTATAATAATCTTGATATTTATCAGATATATTTGGTACTTTAATAATTAACTTAATATCCTCATATTCTGAGAATGCTTCCTTTAACTTATCTATAAAAGATACATAAATATCTATATCTAAATGCATAGGTAATTCTATAACAAAAGCATATTTTGTTTTTGTTTTATTGGCAATTATATGTTCTAATTTACCATTTTCAAAAATATTTCTATTTTCATTCCAATTAATTTTATTTAATAAAGATTCTAACTTACTATCCATTTTGGCACCTACAATCTGTCTATAAAATATTATAACCTATTTTATTAATTATTTAAAGAAAAAAACTATAGTTTTCTCTATAGTTTTACGCACCAATTTTCTTTTGATATATCTTTACTATCTCACTATTAGAACTATTATTTAGAGCAACAACTTGTCTCTTCATATTTGTTGATTTATTATTAAAAATAGTTGTAAGCATTATTATATTATATAAATTTCCAAAACTTAGTATATAATCTTTTTGAATAGTTACATAGTAAATAAATCCTTTAACTTTTCCCTCAGATATATTTAAAAGATTAGCAATCTCCTTTTCTGTTTTCTTTTCTCTTCTAGCATATAAATTAAAATAATAGTCAGTTAATATCGTTATTTCTTCTTGTGTTACCATTTCTATCATAAAAAATCCCCTTTCAAACTGCAAATATCATCTACTAATTATATTCTTATTATAAAAATTAATGACAACAAGAAACATATTACAGTTATTTAAAGGAATTGTCAATAAATTTTTGACTTTAATTGTCATACAAAATTCGACAATTATTTTACTTTTTGCCTTTTTTCACAATCTTTCAAGATTTTAGCAATTTGTCTTTTTTTAATAATAGGGTTCAATTCTTGTTGAGCCTTATAATATGGACTATTTGGTACAAATTTTGTACATAATAAAATTTGTAAACTTAATTTAGAATACTTACCATCACAGTTTTTTTCTTTATACATTTTATCAAGATAAAGTCGTAATGTTGATTCACCAATTTCTAGCTCACTTGCCATTTCTGGTATTGTTTTCATATCAAAAGTATTATACAAATCATTATAATAATCTATTATCATATAAAGTTTTTCCTTATTAATTTTATTTCTACCTTCAAAATTACTATACATTTTTAACTCCTCTTTCTTTTGTATGATTAGAATTATTTTTTAATTCTTTAACAATCTGTCTTCTCTTAATAACATCCATTAATTCTTGTTGATCATCATAATATGGACTACTAGATACAAATTTAGTACATAACAAAATTTGTAAACTTATTCTAGAATATTTACCATCACAATTTTTTCCAGTATATAATGCCTTCAAATATAACCTAAGAGTTTTTGGATCAATATCTAAATCTTTAGATATTTCTGAAATTGTTTTAAACTCATAATTATTAAATAATTTATCATAATATTCTTTTACTTCTATAATTGTGTTTTTTGAAATTTCACCTTTATTTGCATAACATGTATACATAACTTTTATTCCCCCTTTTTACTAATAAAAGATATTATAGCAACTTTTTACAACTTGTCAAGTTTCAACAAAGAAAAAGATATACATACCAATATATCTTTATTTATTCTTATCCAAATTACTCATTACTCTACCATTCATTTTTTCTTCAACTAATTTATATAATTCATTACTTAAAAGTGGTAATCTTTCTGTTAAATCATAATACACTGTCCAAAAACCTATATTAAGGTCAGTTGCTATTTGTTCAACAGTTTTATCCTCATCAAGTAATTTTTGAGTAACTATCTTTACTCTATTTATAACATTTTCATCATTAATACCTTTAGCCTTATGATTATACATTATTTGTCTAATTTCATCACCATTTTTTAAAACCATTTGCTTATATCTTTCCAAATAATCATATACTGTTGCATTACTAATATGGAAAAAATTTTTTGTGAAATATTCAGCTGTTTTTCTTGTTGACATATCAGGGTGTTCAATAATAAATTCACCAATCAGCATAACCCTTCTATTTCGTTCTTCCTCATCTTTAATATTTGCAGCCATAAAATCTCCTTTCTATTGTGTAAGTGGTATATCAATTTTACCACGATGTTTATAATTTTTTATTTTTACATCTTTACATTCTTTAGAATTATCAAATTGATAAAATTCTTTAACATCTGGATTTAACCAAAACTCCGGTGCTTCAAAATCACCTAATTCATCATATCTTCTAATTTGCTCTTTAATCATATTTATTTGGTTATCATATATATGAGCATCTTTTATACTCCAACTAAGTGTACCAGGCTTTAAATTCGTTACTTGGGCAAGCATATGCAAAAGTACGGCATACTGTGTTATGTTAAATGGTAACCCAAGTGGAACATCACAACTTCTTTGATGAACGAAAGCATTTAATTTACCATTAGTAACATCCCATTCACTACTCCAAACACATGATGGTAGTACTGCCGTTTTTAAATAATCATTTTGCCATAAAGACATGATCATTCTTCTATCTGTAGGATTATTTTTTAATGTATCTATTAAATTATCAATCAAATTCATTTTATTAACAATATAACCATATGCTGTCCCAATGGTATATGCAGCATCTTTTCCAAAGTATTTAGCTCCTATAATCTCACTTTTAGAGTCTAATCCTTTTGTCATAACTGGATTTCCAAGTACATCAGTCATTATTTTGTCATCCAAGTTTTTTATATATACTTTCTTTTCAGGATTTACTTCTATATTATTATTGTTATCATAAGTACGATATATTCCATCATCATCAATCATCCATTTATCCCATATATGGACATTACGGTCTTGAAGCCATCTTACATCATTGCTTTTGACCTGATATATCCAAAGCATTTCCAAAACAGCCTGTCTAATAAAAACTTGCTTAGTTGTTAGAATAGGAAACTCTTCCTCTAAATCAAAGGAAAAAAAGTATGCTGGTAATTTTGTTGTATTAATACCAGTTCTATTACTAACATTAACACCATCTGTTAATATTTTTTTACATAGCGTTAAATATTCTTTATCAAATTTACTCATATTATCCCTCTATTCATTACTATCCATTGATAAAACGCTTAAAAACGCTTCTTGCGGTATTTCTACACTACCAACCATTTTCATTCTTTTTTTACCTTCTTTTTGTTTTTCAAGAAGTTTTCTTTTTCTAGATACATCTCCACCATAACATTTAGCAAGTACATCTTTTCGCATAGCCTTAACTGTTTCTCTTGCTATAGCCTTATTGCCAATACAAGCTTGAATAGGAACTTCAAATAATTGTCTTGGTATTAATTTTTGAAGTGAACTAACAATGGCTCTACCTCTTTTATAAGCAAAATCTTTATGAACAATGACACTTAATGCATCTACTATTTCACCATTTAAAAGAATATCCATTTTAACAAGATCACTTTCTTTATAACCAATTAATTCGTAATCAAAAGATGCATATCCTTTAGTGGCACTTTTTAATTTATCAAAGAAATCATATACTATTTCTGAAAGTGGTATTTCATAGTGTATATTTACTCTAGGCTCATCTATATATTCCATTGATACATAAATACCACGTTTATCTTGACATAATTCCATAATTGGTCCTATATAATTACTTGGCACAAAAATACTAGTTCTTATATATGGTTCTTTAATACAAGCAATTTTTTGTCTATCAGGCATTTTAACCGGACTATCAATCATTAATTTGCTCTTATCTGTAAGTTCTATTTCGTAGACAACGGAAGGAGATGTGGCAATTAATTCAATATTAAATTCTCTTTCAATTCGCTCTTCAATTATTTCCATATGTAAAAGGCCTAAAAATCCACATCTAAATCCAAATCCTAAGGCCTTTGATGTTTCAGGTTCAAATTCTAAAGCTGCATCATTTAATTTTAATTTTTCCAAGGCTTCTCTTAAATCCGGAAATTTTGAAGATTCGATAGGATATAATCCACAAAATACCATCGGTTTCATTGGTTTATAACCAGGAAGTGGCTCTTTTGCAGGATTTAAAGCGTTAGTAACCGTATCTCCAACCTTGACATCTTTTATATCCTTAATACTTGCAGCGATAAATCCAACTTCACCAACATTTAAAATATTCTTTTTTACCTCTTTTGGAGTATGAACACCAACTTCTACAACATCATAAGTTGCTCCTGTTGCCATCATTTTAATTTTATCGCCAACTTTTACACTACCATTGACTACTCTCATAAGAGCAACAATACCTCTGTATGAATCAAAATAACTATCAAAAATTAAAGCCTGTAATGGTTCATCTTTTTTTCCTTTAGGAGCAGGAATTCTTTCTATTATGGCTTCAACTAATTCTTTAATGCCAATACCATTTTTAGCACTTGTCAAGATAAATTCCTTTTCATCAAAACCTAAAGTATCCATAAGTTCTTTTTTTACCTTTTCTGGATTAGCATTTGGTAAATCTATTTTATTTATAACAGGAATAATTACTAAATTGTTATCTAATGCCTGATATAAATTAGCAAGTGTCTGTGCTTCTATCCCTTGTGCTGCATCAACTACTAATATTGCGCCTTCACAAGCAGCTAAACTTCTTGATACCTCATATGTAAAATCGACATGACCTGGAGTATCTATTAAATGAAGTAAATAATCTTCACCATCATATTTATAATTAAGTTGTACAGCATTTAATTTAATCGTAATTCCTCTTTCACGTTCTATATCCATATTATCTAAAAGTTGAGCCTGTTTTTCCCTTGCACTAACTGCACCTGTAATATCTAATATACAATCTGCAAGTGTACTTTTACCATGATCAATATGAGCAATGATAGAAAAGTTACGTATATTTTCTTGTTTCATAAAACCACCTACATATGATTATATCAAAAAAAAAGCATTATTGAAATGCTTTTTAGTATACAAAATTATTTACTTTAATATTAGCTATTTTTTGTACAAGTAGCTGCTTTTGTGTCACCAAATTCACAATAAAATCCATCAATTACTAATTTTTTTGTTGTAGTTACTTTACCATCTGTAGAAATTGTAACTTCTCCAGCGGCTGGTAATTTACCATCAATGATATCACCTAATTTAACACCATATGCAGTAACTTCAGTTCCTTCAGTTGCACCAGTAAAGTCAACTTTAACTTCTGCTAATGCTGCATCAGGATTTTCTACTTGATGAGCAAAATATTGAGTTTTTAATGATGATCTAATTCCTTCAGCACTTCTTGCTGCAGCACCTTTTCTAGCAGTATTAATTAAGTTTAATACAATTGGTGTAGCAATTAAAGCAATGATTGCTAAGATTACGATAACAGCTAATAACTCGATTAAAGTAAAACCTTTAGTATTCTTCTTCATACTTCTTCCTCCTCTATTTTGTACGATATTATCATATCATGGCATTTATAAATTTGTCAATAAATATCGAAATATGTTTACAACTTTTTTTACAAAAGTTCATTATTATTTTTTACAAAATTTTTTTAATTATACAAAAAGTATTTAAAAACAAGCCAAAACTTTGACTTGTTATATTTAAGCAATTCTTGTTAATAATAATTCTAGTTCTTTTTTTTCTTTTAAAAGATTTTCTCTTTCTTGATTAACAATAGATTCTGGTGCTTTATTTACATAATTTTCATTAGATAATAATTTTTCTCTTCTTAAAATAGAATTTTCTAATCTCTCTTTTTCTTTTATTAAATTTTCTTTTTCTTGTTCTAAATTACTAGAATTATCAAAATATATATTAACTATATCATTATTAAAATTAATAGATATATTAGTTAAATTATCCATATGAAAATTATTTTTTTCTATTATTTTATTTTCTAATTTTAATATTTTTTCAAATATATTTATATTTTCTATAATTACTTTATTATTATGTACTAAATAATAATCTTTACCAATATTATTTTCTAATTTTATTTTTCTAATATTTTTTATTAATTCAATAATATTTTCCATTTCTTTAAATTCTTTATATATTTGCTTTTCATTATACTGTGGATAACTACTTAACATAATTGTTTCATTATCTTTAACTGGTAATTTATCATATATTTCATCTGTTACATATGGCATAAAAGGATGCAACATTTTTAAAATGTTTGTAAGTACTGTGATAAGTACAGACTTGGTTGTATTATTCATATTTATTTTTGATAGTTCAATATACCAATCACAATAATCATCCCATACAAAACTATATATTTCAGCACCAACTACATTAAATTCATACTTTTCCATATGATTTCTAACCTTTTGAATACATTTATTCATCTTAGTTAATATCCATTTATCACTAATACTTAAATTTTCTAAACAGTAATTATCATTATTTAAATCTTCAGTATTCATAAGAACATATCTTGATGCATTCCATAGTTTATTAATAAAATTCCAAGTTGATTTTACTTTATCTTCATCATATTTTAAATCCATACCTGGTGCAGTTGAAGTTGCTAGATAAAATCTAAGCGAATCAGCACCATAATCTTCAATAACATCCATTGGATCAACACCATTTCCAAGAGACTTAGACATTTTTCTTCCTATTTTATCTCTAATAAGACCATGTATTAAACAGTCTTTAAATGGACTTGTACCCGTAAATTCTAATCCTTGAAATGTCATTCTATTTACCCAAAATGGTATAATATCATATCCTGTTACTAAAACATTATTTGGATAATATCTTTCTAATTCTTTTGTGGCATCAGGCCAGCCTAGTGTTGAAAAAGGCCATAAAGCACTTGAAAACCATGTATCTAGTACATCAGGATCCTGTATCCAACCATCTTCTTTAGGAGCTTCCATACCAACATAAATTTCATCATCTTTATACCATGCAGGTATTTGATGACCCCACCATAATTGTCTAGAAATACACCAATCATAAGTTATTTCCATCCAGTGATTCATTGTTTTCTCATATCTTTCAGGTACAAAATTTACTTTTGTATCTTTGTTTTTTTGATTTTCAAGTACTCGATCAGCAAGAGGACGCATTTTAACAAACCATTGTTTTGATAAATATGGTTCAACAACAGCATCTGTTCTTTCAGAATGTCCTACATTATGTACCATTTTTTCTATTTTGATAAGAAGGCCTTGTTCATCTAAATCTTTAACTAATTTTTCACGACACTCTTCTCTTGTAAGACCCTCATATATACCAGCATTACTATTCATTGTAGCATTTGGATTCATTACAACAATTCTTGGTAATCCATGTCTATTTCCTACTTCAAAATCATTAGGATCATGTGCAGGTGTTATTTTAACAACACCTGTTCCAAATTCTGGATCAGCATGCTCATCACCAACGATAGGTATTAATTTATTTACTATTGGTAATATAACATTTTTACCAATTAAATGTTTATATCTATCATCGTTTGGATTAACAGCAACAGCTGTATCACCAAATAAAGTCTCAGGACGTGTTGTTGCAACTTCAAGATAATCATTTGTTCCTTCTATAAAATATTTTAAGTGATAAAAAGCACCTTCATCGTCTTTATATATAACTTCTTCTGTGGAAAGAGCTGTCATAGCCTCTGGATCCCAGTTAATTATACGTTCACCACGATATATTAATCCCTTATTATATAAATCAACAAATACACGTCTTACCGCCTTAGAAAGTCCTTCATCAAGAGTAAATCTCTCTCTATTATAATCTAAACTAAGACCAAGTTTAGCCCATTGATTATGAATATTTTCAGCATATTCTTTTTTCCAATCCCATGCTACTTCTAGCCATTTGCTTCTTTCCATACTTCTTGGATTAATTCCCATTTCTTTTAATTTTTTATCTACTTTGGCTTGTGTAGCAATTCCAGCATGATCCATACCAGGAAGCCACATAGCATCAAATCCATCCATTCTTTTATAACGAATCATTATATCTTGAAGTGTTGTATCCCAAGCATGACCTAAATGTAGTTTACCTGTTACATTTGGTGGTGGAATAACTATGGCATATGGTTTCTTACTTAAATCGCCACTATTAAAATACCCTTTTTCTTTCCATTTATTATATTTTTCTTTTTCTACTTCTAAATGATTATACTTAGTATCTAGCATTATTATCAATCCTTTCATCAATATATTTATTAACAATATTATATATTTCTTTAAAATGTTTTTCACCATCTATTTGTTTATAGAAATAATAGATATTTTTCTTTATTTCTGGTAATAACTCGGGATTATAAATATCAAACACATAACCAAATGTTCTAGATAAATTATCATTATGATTTCTAATATACTTGTCATCAACACAGCTATAATTCTTAAAGCCAGCTATTATTTCAGGTGATAAATTATCATCTGTTGCCTTAGAATTTAATTCACCTAAATACCCAAGTAAATATATAATATCTATTTTATCAACATCTCTTATTAATTTAGCATGCATCATCATTCTTTCATTATCACAAACAGGTAATTTAAATTTATTATGATATTTAATGGCGTATTTAATTATGTCATAATACTTTTCATCTTTTATAAAATTTTTAATTAAACCCTTATCAAATAATTGCTCTATTCCATATTCAGCATGATCAATCGTTTCTCTATCATTATAACTATGATAAACTTTTAATTGTTCAAATCTTCCTATATCATGTAGCAATCCAATTAATGTTGCAAGATAAATATCTTCATCATTAAAACCTAATATTTGTGCATATTTATGACTAAGTTCCATTACTCTAATACTATGATTATATTTAAGTCTAATATTTTCATCATTCATATCATAATTATTTACGTATTTTGTAAATTCTTCTAACATATTAATCCTCCTAAAAAAATCACATCCTATATAATAAGGACGTGATTTACGTGGTACCACCTTAATTTGTAATAATAAATTATTACCTTAAAGTCTTAATGCGACTAACATTATTTCTTAATCTATTTCAGAAATAAAGCTCCCAAGCTACCTTCAAATAATATATTTATTAGTTTCCATCAACCACTAACTTTCTATAAAATATATTTATTTTACTCCTCTTGTTCATTGCCTTTAATAGCACTATTATAAAATATTTTTAAATTAATTACAAGTATTAATAATAATATATCAAAGATATTTTAGCATATCCATTTCCACTATTACCAATCATAGTACTAGTTCCATCATGAGTTGGCATTTCTTCATTTCCAGCATACATTACAGCATTATTAAACTTATAACCACTATAATGTACTGACTGTCCAGTATGAACTATATTATCTTCCGTAGAGTTTTCGGCGATAGCATCGCATCCATCATATCCTGATATGAAGGATGAGCCACCTCCAGCACCTCCATGACCGTTACTTCCACCACCATAGTATCCAGATCCACCACCAGTTTGGTTTCCAATTTGGGTAGCATATCCAAAAAAGCCTAAATGAGTATTGCTTCTTTCCTCTCCAATTGTTCCATTAAGGTAATGCACAACGGCATATCCACCAGATTTTTGAGTTGCACCTGATCCTATTTGGTATCCAGCATCATAATCCGGCCTAAAATAACTACCTTCACTTAAAGCCTCATAACCGTTTATTCCTATTAATGAGCCACCATCTCCACCATTACCCTCACCAAAGCCTTGATTTCTAAAATTTGCTCCGCCACCACCAGCAGATACCATTATTCTAGATTTTAATCCATTAAAATTATTCCATGACCCTGATGTAAGCCTTATATCAGTTGCTCCGCCACCGGAACCACCAAAAATACCTTGACCTCCAACTAAAAGGCCGCCGCCATTATACCCGCCTGTCTCACATCCGCCTATTCCATATTTGTTACTACATCCTTGACCACCAACATGTACATATAATGCTTGGTTATTAGGTAATTGTATTATACCATTTGTATACGCACCTTTACCACCTGTGTATGTAAGTTCACCTCTCGAAGAGCCATCACTTCTATAACCTGTACCGGTCATACTTCCACCTTGTGCTCCCCATAACTCCACCTTATAATTTCCATCATATTTAGTAGTAAATGTCTGAGAATCACCGGTATAATCAAAATTATTTGTATAATCCGTACTATCTGGTACAAAAGTTATTTGTCTTGTAGAAGTAATAGTTTTATCATCTTGATTTACTGTATAAGTAACATAATAAGATTTATTTTCAATATTAGTTAAATCCAAATTATAATTTATTTTATCAGTTCCAATTGTATTACCATTACTATCTAGTGCTGTTACACCATCAAGTAGTGCAAATCTTATATCATCTATATTACCTCTATTAATAATAGTAATATTTTTATGTTCAAAATTTATTCTATTATATAAAACTTCTTTATTAAGTTCTTCTAATATATCTTTTTTATTCTTATCAAGAATAGCTTTTCTATTACCAAGTATTCCTAAAATACTAAGTAATAATAGTAAAAATAATACCATTATTGAATATAAAATACTTGCAATAGCAAATCCTTTATTATTTAATTTTCCCATGAGATTCAACTCCCTATTATTCTTGCTTTATTATATAATATAATTACAAAAAAAACAATATACACATTTATATATTGTTCAATATAAAGACAAATCTATCTCTATTTTGTAAATCTTTTTCTAATAATATTTTAGCTTGTGGAAAATATTTTTCTGCTGTGAATACTATTTCTATTCCCTGTGTATAACCTATTTCAAAGGCTAGTAAACTTTTATCTTTTAAATATTTACTTGCACCTTCAAGTATTTTAT
Source organism: uncultured Mycoplasmatota bacterium (assembly GCA_900547995.1). Lineage (GTDB taxonomy): Bacteria > Bacillota_I > Bacilli_A > RF39 > UBA660 > UMGS1045. The sequence goes on along the minus strand of URIY01000016.1, from coordinate 16,531 downwards.
TATAAAAATATAGCCCATTATCCTCTGCATATAAAGCCAAGTGAGGCTCATTGCTTTTTACAATATCCATTATTTCTTCATTATATGATATATATGGTGGATTAGATATAATAACATCATATTTTTTATTTAATGGTTTTAACATATCACCTTCATAAAAATTGATATCAACATTATTTATTTTAGCATTTTCTCTTGCAACAGATAGAGCATTACTTGATATATCAACCGCATCCATATTACAATCTATTTCTTTTTTTAATGTAATGGCAATACAACCACTACCAGTACCAAGATCAACGATGTCTATTTTTTTACCAAAATACTTTTTGATATAATTAATTGTTTTTTCTACTAATTCTTCCGTTTCAAATCTAGGTATTAAAACATTTTTATTGACATTAATTTTATTTCCATAAAAATCAACATTACCAACTATATATTGTACTGGTTCTCCTTTTTTTAGTCTTAATTTACCTTCTTCTAATTTTTCTTTCGGTAAATATTTTTCTAAATACTCAGTATCTGACATATTAGCCTTCTCTTAATTTTCTATTTTGATCCTCTATAATTAATGCATCAATTACTTTATCTATATCACCAGCCATAATACGATCAAGTGTATTTAAAGTAAATCCTATTCTATGATCTGTTACTCTATTTTGTGGATAATTATATGTTCTTATTTTCTCAGAACGATCTCCTGTACCTATTTTACTCTTTCGCTCAGCACCTAATTCTTTTTCTCTCTCTTGCATTTTTAAATCATAAAGTCTTGTTTTTAATATTTTAATGGCTTTTTCTTTATTTTTGATTTGACTTCTTTCTGTTTGTGAATAAACAACTATTCCCGTTGGAATATGTGTTAGACGAACAGCAGAATCAGTTGTATTAACACCTTGTCCTCCACAACCACTACTACGAGTAATATCCACTCTAACTTCATTCATATCAAGTTCAAAGTCTACTTCTTCAGCTTCTGGCATAACAAGAACAGTAGCAGTTGAAGTATGTACTCTTCCTTGTGTTTCAGTAACAGGAACCCTTTGTACACGATGTGCACCTGATTCATATTTTAATTTTGAATAAACATTTTCACCTTTAACCATAAAACTAATCAATGAATAACCTCCTGCCTCAGAACGTTCTTCATCAATCATTTCTATTTTCCATCCTTCTTTTTCACAAAGTTTACGATACATTTCAAATAAGTCCCCAGCAAAGATATTTCCTTCATCTCCACCAGCAGCACCTCTTATTTCAACAATAACATTTTTACCATCATTAGGATCTTTTGGTAAAAGAATGACTTCTATTTGTTTTTCTAAATTAGTCTTCTTCTCTTCTAATTCATTAAGTTCTTCTTTAGCAAATTCAGCCATTTCAGGATCTTTAGTCATTTCTTTAGCAGCATCTATATCACTTAAAACTTGTTTATATACTTGATATATATCATATGCATCTCTAAGTGATGATTGTTCTTTAGTTAAACTAAGTGTTTTCTTAATATCTGAAATAGTATCAGGATTCATAAGTTCATTTGAAATTTCATTGTATTTTTCTTCTATTGCATTTAATCTCTCTATCATAAGTATTTTCCTTTCCGATATGAAAATTATACTATAATTATATCAAATAATCAACAATTCAAAAAGAATTAGTTCTCTCCTAATTCTTCATCTTCATCAACAATGGCTAAATCATCTAAATCATCATCGTCATCTACAATATCATCATCATCTACTTGAGTGTCAATATCATCTTCTATTTCTTCATTTGAATCCTCAATATCTTCACTTTCTTCATCAAGTGCTTCTTCTTCGTCATCTTCATCATCCATAACAATCTTAATTGAATGATTATCTCTCAAGTCCCACTCAGCATTCTCAAGTAATACAAATCTTTTATCGGTTGTTAGTGATGTATAAAAATCTCCTATTTTAGCACTATATTCTTCATCAGATATTCCAAGTAACTTACATATTTCTTTAAATACTGATGGTGTATTCATTGATTTATTATTTTCTTTTAAAATTAGATAAGCTAAATCAGCGTAAGATAAAGTTTCTAATTCTTCTATTGTCATATCTTTTAATTTCATAAAATATCCTCCTACATTTTATTTGGCGTTTCTATTCCTAAAATTCTAAGTCCTTCTTTTATAACTATTGATACAGCTTCAGCAACATTTAACCTAAATACTGAATTTATTTCATCATTATCAATAATTTTTACATTCGCATAAAATTTATTAAACAGTCCCGCAAGTTCTAATAAGTATTTAGCAATTATAGATGGATCATATCCTTCTTTTGCTTTTATAATTATATTTTTAAAATCAGATAATTTAAAGACAATATTCCATATATATTCATCAATAACTATCTCATTATAATTTATTTCAGTATTTATTTTATGTGATAGTAAAGATTTTATTCTTGCATATGTATATTGTAAATAAGGACCTGTTTCTCCTTCAAATTTAAGTATATCCTGTAAATTAAAATCAATATCATTAGTACGGTAATTCTTTAAATCATTAAATATTACAGCACCAACACCTACCATTTTACTAACTTCATCAATATTCTCTGATACATGTTCTTTTACATATGTACTAGCAAGATTAACAGCCTCTACAAGTACATCATGTAAAATAACTGTCTTACCTTTTCTAGTTGACATTTTCTTACCATCTTGTAGAACAAGACCAAATGGTATATGATGAATTTGATTACTAAAATCATATCCCATTTTATTAATAACGGCCTTTATTTGATTAAAGTGTAACGTTTGTTCATTACCAACAACATATAAAGCTTCTTCAAAATCATATGTTTTTTTTCTATCTAATAAAGCCGCTAAATCACGAGTTATATAAAGAGTTGCCCCATCTGTTCGTTTTATTAAGGCTGGTGCCATATCATTTCCTAAATCAATAATTGTTGCACCTTCACTTATTTGAAGTAAATGCTTACTATCAAGTTCCTTAATAACATCTTTAGCAGGTTCTATGTAAAAAGATTCTCCAGACCATACTTCAAAATCATTTATTTTAAGTAAATCATAAGTTTTTTTAAACTCTAAAATAGATTCATCTCTAAACCATTTCCATATTTCTTTATATTTAGGATTTCCATCTTCAAGTTCCTTAAAAATTCTTCTACCTTCATCATTTAAACTAGGATTTTTCTCCGCCTCTTCATGAAATTTTACATACAATTTATTTAATTCTCTAATAGGATTCTTTTTTACTTCTTCAGGATTTCCCCATGTTTCATATGCATATATTAATTTACCAAACTGCGTGCCACAGTCACCTAAGTAATTAATACCTATAACATTATATCCTAATTTTTTATAAATATTTTTAATAGCATTTCCAATAACTGTACTTCTTAAATGACCAACTCCAAATGGTTTAGCAATATTTGGAGCAGAATAATCAATAACAATATTTTTACCATTTCCTATATCACTATTTGCATATTTATCTTTCTCATTAAGAACACTATTTATGATATTTTCTACTGTCTTTCTTTTATTTAAAAAGAAATTTATATATCCATTTTTAATTTCAATATTATCAAAATTACTTTTATCCATTTTTTCTAATATATTACTAGCAATAATACTCGGATTTTGATGCATCTTTTTCGCAAGTCCAAAACATGGCATAGCAAAATCACCAAGTGCCCTATCTTTAGGGATTTCAATAATAATATCGTCCTTTTCAATACCAAGATTTGTCTTTAGTATTATATCAATTAGGTTTTCTTTTGTTATCATTTAATCACCTCATAATTTATCTTAAATAAAATATTAATTCTATTTATATTATCATAAATAATGTAATAATCTATATGTATACTATTATCATCTTTAGTATAATTATTTAAATGTATATCAAAATCTATATATTTATTTTCTTTTTTAAAATAATATTTACATGATATATTATTTAAATCTATATTTATAATATAATCATTACCTTCTCTTTTTAATATATTATTATTTAATAATATACTAGTTATAACATTATTATCCTTAAAAGTAATTATATTATCATGATAAATTCCATTAAGTTTTTTTTCTATTATTTCATTATTAGTTTTTAAAAAATAATTTATCTTAATCTTGGGCAAAAATATCAACCCTTTCATTTATCGTTTATAACGATAACATATCTTTAAAAAAAATGCAACATATTTTTTTATAAAATACATGTATTCTAAAATTTTTTACAAAAAACAAAAAGGAAACGTATTAATGTTTCCTCTATTTTATATTTAATTTTAAGCAACGTAAGGATTATCTATAGTACCATTTCCTGATGTATATTTTAAATTTCCACTTAAATATATAACAAGTCTGAGCCCAGTTTCACCAGATGCTGTTGAACTTGTATAACCATATCCATTAAACTTATAAGCCTTATGTGTATTGGCAGCATCAGCAGTTAGAGTCCATGTTGTCTTAGTATAGTTTGCTAAATAATTGTAGTTAGAACACTGTGTATCATATGAATATACACAATTTTTATCAAGACTTGCAACCATATATTCATTAACTTGCATTAAACCAACAGGCATATTTTCAGCAACTGTTGCACATTCAACACTACCTGTATTATTTGTTTCATCTTCATATCTTTTACCAATACATAAATTTTTAAAAGCCATTTTAGATTTACTTGTATCATTAAAAATACTTTCCTCAGTATAGATTCTTTCAAGTCCATCTTTTAATCTACTAATCATATAATCATTAATTCCTGTATTACCTTGTTTATTAATATTATATCTATCATCCCATACACCAGTATAAGTAATATCATCTTGTAATAATCTAAGTGTTCCATCGTTATTAATACGAATTATTCTCCACTTTTTACCAGCAAAACTTACATAATTATTTACATTTTCGCCTCTGAATACTAAATTATCACCTATTTGGTATAAACCATCTTTCTCTGTTACAACAGGATTATCACTCTTTATTTTATCAGTTAAACTAATTGTTTGATATGTTTCACCACAATCAAGATAAGGTGTATATAAATAATAATCACCATTTTTTTCTACAACAACTTTTCCAGTACAAACAGCACCTTTTTTAGTAATTTTACTTAAGTCTTTTATTTTTCCTGCTTCTTTTAAAGTTAAAGCATCAACTTCAACCTTTCCGCCATTATTACCTGGTAATTCAGATACTCTATCTTTATAATAAGCCTTAGCGGCCTCTTGCATTTGTTGTTCTACTTTATCAAAAGACATTCTTTTACCTCGTAAAGAGCTTATTATTCCTAAAATAATAAAAAGTAATATAAGTCCACCAACAGCAATAACAAGGTATGTTATTAATTTTTTATTTAGACCTGTAAACGAATTTAATATATTTTTCATATTTGCCTCCAAACTACGATTATTATAGCAAAATTAATATGTAAATACAAGAATAATGAGTAACTATATACTCATTAATTCATTTTCTTTTACTTTAAATTTCTCATCAACTGTTTTATTAAACTTCTCAATTAATTTTTGAACTTCTTCATTACCATTTTTAATATCATCTTCTGGTATTTCAAGTTTTTTAATATTATTATTAGCATCTTGTCTAATATTCCTTAGAGCAATTTTACAATCTTCAGCAATTGTCTTTGCTTGTTTAACATAATCTTTACGTGTATCTTCTGTAAGAGCAGGTATATTTAAAATAATTGTTTCTCCATTATTATTAGGTGTTAAACCAATATTAGCCTCAAAAATAGCCTTTTCAATAGCACCTAAACAGGACTTATCAAAAGGTTTAATACATAGTTGTCTTGCCTCTGGTATTGATATATTAGCAAGTTGTTTAAGTGGCGTTGGGGCACCATAGTACATAACTGTAACTCCATCTAAAATAGCTGGATTGGCACGTCCTGCTCTTATATTAGTAAGTCTCTTTTCCATGTTAGCAATTGCTTGCTCCATATTACTTTCTGTTTCAAATAAAATATCTTCCATAATTATTTCCTCTTTCTATTAAATTATATTTTATTAGCTTTATTCATAATATAACTAAATAATTTTCTAAGTTCTGTTTTAGCAGATGCATCCATTTTAACAAAATTTAATCGCATTTGATATCCACTATCAAATGATAAAAGGATAGCACCTGATGAAATTTTAAATAAAATGGCACCTGATGAAATTGATTTATAGGGTAATATATGTATTTTCTTATTTTTACCAATAGGTTTAAAATCAAAAAGAATCATTCTTGAATCGGTAAATATCCCTCTATCGCTCATTGTTTTATAAGCCTTATAAATAACTTCTCCCTCATCAACATAGTCTAGCACATATTTAGGTAAATTATCTTTATCTATTTCTTTATTAAAATTAAAATATTTGGTTAATTCTTTATACTTAACATATGCCATTATATTCACATCCCAAAAACATTATAACACACAAAAAAAGAAAGTCAAAATGAACTTTCTTTTATTTAACTATTTTTTTACATTAGAAATTAACTGTGCATAATAATTACCATTTATATCTTTTTTAACTTCATAAGTATCTACATATGATCCACAGAAAATTTTATCTCCTAAAATCATATATTCAACAGTTATATGTTTAACATTAGTTATGTCTTCCTTATCAGTACCATCCCAAAATAAATATGGGCTATCAACTGTTCTACCATCATATTTAATTGTAACATTATTAATTTGTGGGAATATTAGTGCTACTTTAATATTGTCTTTTTTCGTAATAGTAGCATTTGGTTTCATAACTTTATTATATTCAAGACAAATTCCAAATAAGCCTTCTCTTTTACAAGTTCCATTTGTTTCAAATTGACCAAACGTAATATCAAATTTACTTGATTTTTGATAATCTTGCATTTCTTTTAATTCTTTTAATTGTTCTAAATAATTATTATAAATAGTATTTACACTATTTATATCGTTAGCGTTATTTATTTCAGGAATAGCTTTATTAATAATTTTAGTTCCTTCATCATAATAATTATCTACTAAATTACTATCTCTATAAGCTTTTAAGTTATTAATAGCATCTTCCTTAGCCTTTTGTAATTCTAACGCTGTAAGCATTGCATCTGTTTTTAATGCATCTAGTTCTCTTTCTGCCTCTTCTTTAATAGAATTTACTTCTTCTATGCTAGTTGACTTATTAATTTTCTCTTTAGCGTTTTCAATTATTTTATCAATTTCTTGTTGTTCTTTTTCACGATAAGCATTTTTATCAACATAGTTTTCTAACTCATTAATAGCGTCTTTTTTAGCCTTTTCTAATTGCTCTAAATATGTAAGATATGCATCTGTATTTAATTTATCTAATTCTCTTTCAGCAGCCTCTTTAATAGAATTTACTTCTTCTGTGCTAGTTGCCTTATTAATATCTTCTTTAGCTTTTTCTATTATTTCAGCAATTTCTTGTTGTTCTTTTTCACGATAATTATCTGCATCTACATAATTTTCTAGTTCATTGATAGCATCTTTTTTAGCTTTTTCTAATTCTTCAGCACTATATTCAGCATCTGTTTTTAATGCATCTAATTCTCTTTCAGCAACTTCTTTAATATGGTTTATTTCTTCTATTTTAGCTGTATTATTAATTTTATCTTTAGCAATTTCTATTATTTCGGCAATTTCTTGTTGTTCTTTTTCACGATAATCATCTGTATCAACATAATTTTCTAATTCACTGATAGCGTCTTTTTTAGCCTTTTCTAATTCTTCAGAACGATATTCATCATCTGTTTTTAATTTATCTAGTTCTTCCTCAGCCTTTTCTTTAATAGAGTTTACTTCTTCAATTTCAATTGCATTATTAATTTCTTCTTTGGCTTTTTCAATTATCTTATCAATTTCTTCTTGTTCTTTTTCACGATAATCATTTTTATCAACATAATTTTCTAATTCACTGATAGCGTCTTTTTTAGCCTTTTCTAATTCCTCAGCACTATACTCATCATCTGTTTTTAAGTCATCAAGTTTATCTTTAGCATCATCTTTAATAGAATTTACTTCATCGATTTCATTTGAATTATTAATTTCTTCTTTAGCTCTTTCAATTATCTTATCAATTTCTTCTTGTTCTTTTTCACGATAATCATCTTTATCAACATAGTTTTCTAATTCACTGATAGCATCTTTCTTAGTTTTTTCTAATTCTTCAGTTAACTCTTTATCAGTTTTTAAGTTATCGATTTCTTTTTCAGCTTCTTCTTTAATAGAATTTATATCTTCTATTTTAGTTGCCTCATTAATATCTTCTTTAGCCCTGTCAATTATCTCATTGATTTCCTTTTGTTCTTTTTCACGATAATCATCTTTATCAACATAGTTTTCTAATTCAGTGATAGCGTCTTTTTTAGCCTTTTCTAATTCTTCAGAGCAATATTCATTATCTGTTTTTAAGTCATCAAGTTGTTTTTTTGCTTCTTCTTTAATTTTGTTTATATCATCAATTCCAATAGAAGAATTAATTTTATTTTTGGCATTATCAATAATTTCATCTATTTTATTTTGTTCTTCTTCTCTATAGTCGTCTTTATTTACATAATTTTCTAACTCTTTAATAGCATCTTCTTTAGCCTTTTTTAAGTCATAATTAGTTGCAACTACAACAGGTTTAAAAACATCATTATTAATAGGTTCATTATTAATAATAGGCTCCTCCACATCTGTTTTTTTCTCTTCACTACTTTTAGGTACATCTTGTTTGATAGAATTATTATCTTTTACTTCATCCAAATTTTCTTTTGGGTTAGCAAACGTAAAGGCAAATAATCCAGCAAAAACAAAGATAGCAATACCTATAATTTTTTTCTTCATACCTATACTCTCCTTTTTCTCACAAAAAAACATTTATACAAATACGTATAAATGCAGCTGACTACCATAGTATAAATACCTTAGGCTCTAGAGTTTTGCGTCATTACCTTTCGATAACTTTGCCGTTAGATTAATTTTAAATAAATAATTTATCTTTGTCAACCTTATTTTACAAATTTTATCTTATTTAATGGCCATATCCTAACTGAGGCTTTTCCTACAATATCACTTTTCTTAACTAAACCAAAATCTCTACTATCCATTGAATTAGCACGATTATCACCTAATACAAGATAATAGTCATCAGGAATTGTTTCATATCCTAAATCTTTTATATCAAAATCATCAGTTTTAGAACTTACAAATTTTTCATTATATCCTTTTCCATTTATGTACAGTATATTATTATTATATGCAACACTTTCTCCTGGTAGACCAACAATTCTCTTGATCAATAATTTTTCATCATGTTTTAATACTACTATTTCATTTCTTGTGATCTTTCTAAATTTATAAATAAATTTATTTACTAGTACAACGTCTCCTTCCGATAATGTTTTATTCATAGATGGACCCATTACTTGATGAAAAGAGACAACACAAATAACAAGAAATAAAATAACTATTATCATTATAATATATTTTAACGAGTCTTTAAAAAATTCTTTAATATCACGAAAATCCATTTTTATCACCTAACATTAGTATAACATTATAATATTCATTTGTAAAAAGAAAAAATAGCCATAGGCTATTTTATAAGTATTCTCTTAATTTTTTAAAATCACTACCGGATTCCAAATCAGTTTTAGATAATTCTTCAAATAATTTCTTTTGATCTCTAGATAATTTTTTTGGCGTAATGATATTAAGTACAACATACATATCACCTTTACGACCCGTATTAACATCCTCAACACCTTTACCCTTTAAACGATGTTTATCTCCAGACATAGATCCTTCTGGAATAGATAATTTTACATCCCCATATAAAGTTGGTATATCTTTTTTACATCCTAAAACAGCATCCGTAATAGTAAGTGGTAGTGTTAAATAGATATCATTATTTTCACGGACAAATAATGGATGGTTTTTAACATAAAACTCTAAATAAATATCTCCATTTGGTCCACCATTAACACCAGCTTCACCTTTACCTGATAAACGAAGTTGATTACCTGTATTAACACCTGCTGGTATTTTTACTTCTAAATCTTTATTTTTCTTTATTCGACCATTACCACGACATGTTTTACATGTTTCCTTAAAAACTTTACCTTTACCATGACATGCAGAACAAGTTGTTTGTGTCATAAATGTTCCAAATAAAGTTCGCTGTTCTGCTGTTACTTGACCACTACCATGACAAACAGTACATGTACTTTCATCAAAACCACCTTTGCCATGACAATCATCACATGTTTCAGATACATTTACATTAATAGTTTTCTTTGTTCCAAACACTGCCTCTTCAAAGGTTAAATCAACACGCATAATGGAATCATTGCCTTTTCTTGCACGACTAAATCCTTGTGCTGATCTTCTTCCTCCAAAGAATGATGATCCACCAAACAAATCTCCAAATATGTCAGAAAAATCAAAATCAGAGAAATCAAATCCACCAGAATTTCCTCCAGCAGCGCCACCTTGGAAAGCAGCATGACCAAATTGATCATATTGTGCTCTTTTGGATGCATCAGATAGTACAGAATATGCTTCTTGGGCCTCCTTAAATTTAGCAGGTGCATCTGGATCTTTATTAATATCTGGATGATACTTCTTAGCAAGTTTTCTAAAAGCCATTTTTATTTCATCATCGGTTGCACTTTTAGATACTCCTAGTACCTCATAATAATCTCTTTTATTCATTTACATCTCACCTCTTTTAAGCATTATATAATTGTTCAAATTCTTCTAATATTTCATCAAACATATGTATAGCAGACAAAATAGCCTCTGGTTTTGTCATATCAATACCAGCAACTTTAAGTTCATCAAGTGGATCCATAGAACCACCTAATGTTAAGAATTTTAAGTAATTATCAAGTGCATCTTTAGAACCACTTAAAATACCATTTACAATATAACAAGCGGCTGATAAACCTGTTGCATATTTATAGACATAGAAATAATAATAAAAGTGTGGAATTCTTTCCCATTCATATTTAATTTCATCATCTACGTAAACACTATTACCAAAATATTTTTTATTCAATTCATAATAATCATTGCATAATAATTCTGCTGTTAATATTTCGCCTTTTTCATGTTTTTCATAAATATTTTTTTCAAATTCAGCAAACATAGTTTGTCTAAAAATTGTTGCTTTAAATAAGTCTAACAAATTATTAAGAATAATTAATTTTTCACGTTTATCACTTGTATTTTTAAGTAAATATTTAGAAAGTAATAATTCATTTACAGTTGAAGCAACCTCGGCTACAAATATTTTATAATTACTATCTTGATAACTATTATTTAGTCTAGAATAATAACTATGCATAGAATGACCTAGTTCATGGGCAAGGGTTGATACATCATTAAGAGTACCTTCAAAATTTAGAAGGACATAAGGATATGTATCATATGATCCACCAGAATATGCTCCTCCCCTTTTACCTTTATTGTTATATATGTCAATCCATTTTTCTGTAAAAGCATTATTTAAATCATTTATATATTTATCACCAAGTACACTTAGTGCTTTTTTTACTAATTCTTTGGCTTCATCAAAAGTATATTCTCTTGGTTTTTCATTAATGATTGATACATAAGTATCATATAAATGCATTTCATCTAAACCAAGTATCTTTTTCTTTAAATCATAATATTTAAATAATGATGATAAATTATTAGATACAGTATCAATTAAATTATTATAAACAGATACATCTATATTATCACTAAATAATGATGCCTCAATAGAACTATTATAACCTCTTATTTTAGCGATACTAGTATTGGCTTCTATATTTCCCTTTATAGTAGAGCAAATAGTATTTTTAAAGTTACTATAAACTCTATATAATTCATCAAAAGCCTCTTTTCTTACTCTTCTATCATTAGACTTAATATACTTATTGTAATTACTATCCGTAAGTTCAACACTTTCGCCGTTTGCATCTATAATATTACCGTAAGTCATATCTGTATCAGTAAGAGACTCATATGTCGTACTTGAACTATCAAGGGCTTTTTCTAAATTAGATATTATTTTTTCTTCATTATCTGATAATATATACTTTTTAAAACGATATATTTCTTTTAAATTTCGTTCATAACTTTTAAGTTTTGGAGACTCTTCCATATATTTTTGAATAGTATTATAATCACACTTCAAAATAGATGGTTCTATAAAAGAAATCTTTTCACTATATTTTTGATATAAATTATTTACTTTACCTAGCATTTCTTGATAACTAGCATTTCCTGTATCTGAATCAAAATAACAATTAGCATACGTATGTGCTTTAGATAAACGTCTTGATATATTGGTATCTAGTTCTAAACATTCTAATAAGTTAGAACTACTTTCCATTAATATATCCTTATATTTATCTATTTTGTCTATTTCTTGTTCTATCTTTTTTAATTCATCTTCAAATTCTTCTTTATTTTTATATATTGCTTCTAAATCCCACTTATATTCATTACTTATTTCTTCTCTTAACTTTTGTTTCATTTTCTCTCCTATAATAGAGAAGTTCTAGGATCACTAGAACTTCATTTTATTTTTCTTCATATTCAGCATCTTTTATGTTATCGTCTTTTTTATTTGATCCGCTTTCTTCATCTGAAGATGTTTCTTCAGTTTTATTTTGTTTTGCAGCCTCTTCGTAAACTTTAGTTGCAAAAGCCATAGCTGTTTCATTTAATTTATCTTTTTTAGATTTAATATCATCCATATCATCTTTTTCTAAGGCATCTTTTAAATCTTTAATTTCATTTTCAGCTTTTTCTTTGTCTTTAGAATCAATCTTATCTCCTAAATCTTTAATAGCTTTTTCAGTAGCAAAGATTACTTGCTCAGCTTCATTTCTAACATCAGCCATTTGTTTTCTCTTTTCATCTGCCTCTTTGTTAGCTTCTGCTTCTTTTACCATCTTATCTATTTCATCATCACTTAAGTTAGTTGATGCAGTAATAGTAATAGATTGTTCCTTATTAGTTCCAAGATCTTTTGCCTTAACGTTAACAATACCGTTTGCATCTATATCAAATGTAACTTCAATTTGAGGAACGCCACGAGGTGCAGGTGGAATATTGGCAAGTTGAAATCTTCCAAGTGTCTTATTATCAGCGGCCATTGGTCTTTCACCTTGTAAGATATGAATATCTACAGCTGGTTGATTATCAGCAGCAGTTGAGAATACTTGAGATTTACTAGTTGGAATAGTTGTATTTCTTGGAATTAATACTGTACATACACCACCAAGTGTTTCAATACCAAGTGATAGAGGTGTAACATCAAGAAGAACGATATCATTTACTTCACCTGTTAAAACTCCACCTTGGATAGCAGCACCCATAGCAACTACTTCATCAGGATTTACTCCCTTAGATGGTTCTTTTCCAAGTTCTTTCTTGATTAATTCTTGTACCATTGGAATACGAGTTGAACCACCTACTAATAATACCTTATCAATTTTACTTGCAGTAAGACCAGCTTCTTTTAAAGCATCTCTAACTGGAGTTAATGTAGATTCAACTAGATCTCTAATTAAATCTTCAAATTTAGCCTTTGATAATGTCATATTCATATGAACTGGTCCATCATCATTTTGTGATAAGAATGGTAATGAAATTTCTGTAGAACTCATTCCACTTAAATCTTTTTTAGCCTTTTCAGCAGCCTCTTTTAAACGTTGCATAGCCATTTTATCTTTAGTTAAATCAATACCATTTTCCTTTTTAAATTCATCAACTAAGTAGTCCATGATTCTCTTATCGAAATCATCTCCACCTAATTTATTATTACCACTTGTTGCAAGAACTTCGAATACTCCGCCGCCAATATCAAGAACAGATACATCGAATGTTCCTCCACCTAAGTCATAAACTAATACTTTTTCATCTTTTTCTTGTTTATCAAGACCATATGCAAGAGCAGCAGCTGTTGGTTCATTGATAATTCTCTTAACATCTAAACCAGCAATTTTACCAGCATCCTTAGTTGCTTGTCTTTGTGAATCATTGAAATATGCTGGAACAGTAATAACTGCTTCTTTTACAGTTTCACCTAAATAATTTTCAGCTGTTTTCTTTAAATCAGAAAGAATCATTGCACTTATCTCTTGTGGAGTATATTCTTTATTAGTTGCTGATATCTTTACTTTTTTATCTGTACCCATGTCCCTTTTAATTGAAACAACAGTATCTTTATTAGTCATTGCTTGGTTTTTAGCTTTTTGACCAACAATAATGTTATCTCCTTTAAAAGCAACTACTGATGGCGTTGTTCTAAGACCTTCAGCATTAGCCATTACAACAGCTTCGCCACCTTCAAAAATACTGACACAACTATTAGTTGTACCTAAATCTATACCTATTATTTTTCCCATAATATCACCTTTCCTTTATTTATTCGCTTACCTTAACCATAGCAGGTCTAATTACTCTATCTTTTAGTAAATAGCCCTTTTGTAAAACTTCGATAACTATACCTGGTTCAAGACCATCAACATGTTCCATCATGACAGCTTGATGGTAAGTTGGATCAAATGGTTTATTTGCTCCATCGATAGCCTTCACACCATATTTTTCTAATATACCGATTAAATTACAGTATATCATTTTTACACCGGCTAAGAATTTGGAAACTTCATCTTCAAGATTATCATCATCCATTTTGATAGCCCTTTCAAAATTATCGATAGTTGGTAAAACATCTTTAATTAAATCTTCATTACAAAACTTTAATATTCTAGCTGTTTCTTCTTCTTTACGTCTTCTAAAGTTAATACTTTCAGCCTTTTCTCTTAAATTTTGTTCTTCTAAAGATTTAATCTTTAATTCTAATTCTTCTATTTTTTTGTCTAAATCATGTTTTTTATGTTTCTTTTTATCTTTTTTATTTTCATCACAGTGACAATCATCGTTGCAATCGCAAGTTTCATCACAATGACAATCATCGTTGCAACAACACTCCTCTGTGCAACCACATCCTTCATTGCAAGTATCTTCGCAGGTGCAACTTTCTTCACATGCGCATTTATCTTTTTCTTCTTTCACCTGATTACCTCCTAGCTATTTTCATCAATATTTTTCTTAATATAATCAAGAAGAGATATTACCCTATCATATTCCATACGTTTAGGTCCTATTAAAGCAATCGTACCCTCACCGTCGTTTACTTTATATTTTGTTTTAACAATTGTTACATCGTCATCAAAATCATTTTCACTACCAATATAAATATTGATTCCACTATCTTCTTCCTTTATACTATCTACAATTGTTTTATCATCAAACTTACTAATAATTTTTCGAATTTTGTCGGCATCATTACTAAATTCTGGTTCATTTAAAAATCTACTTGTACCATTAACTTTAACATCTGATGTTGCTTCATTTGCAAAATTACTAAAAGCACTATAAAAGGCTTTATACAAAACTTCGTGTTGTTCTACATACTGTGAAATAATTGGTTTTATTTCAAATTCAAGTTTACTACTTACTTCATCAATTGGTGTACCAATAATTAAATTATTTATTAATTCAACTGTTTTTTTAATATCATCCATGGATACTTTCTTTTCCATATATACATTTTGATGTTCTACATGTCCTTTATCAGTAACAACAATTGTTATTAAATTAGTTTCATTAATAGGTACTACTTCAATTTTACTTACTTTATTAAGTGAAGATGAATCTCCAAGTACAACAGCAGTATAACTAGTAAGTTCTGATATAAGTTCCATACTCCTAACTATAGTATCATTTAACATTAACGAATTATTAGAAAAGATTGTTTGTAATTTAAGCATATCTTCTCCAGTCAATTCTTTAGGTTTCATAATATTATCAACATAATATCTATAGCCTTTTTCACTAGGAATACGTCCAGATGATGTATGTGTTTTTTCTAGTAAGCCACATTCCTCTAAATAAGACATTTCGTTTCGAACAGTAGCACTAGAACAATTTAAAATATTACAAATTGCTTTAGAACCAACAGGTCTAGCATTTTTAATATAATCTTCAACAATTATTTTTAATAAATTATTTTGTCTTTCATTTAACATTTCATCACCATCTTTAGCACTCTATTACCCAAGTGCTACTGTCATTATACTATTATATTTTAGCATTGTCAATATATGAGTGCTAATTTATTGAATTTTATTTTACATTCTCAAATTTATTTCTAAACGCAACCCCTATTTTTAAAAAGGTTGCATTTAACCTTAAAAACATAAGTGGTTGCATTTAACTGTAAAAACATTATAATAATACTTGATAGTGCTTATGATTTTGGAAGGAGTAATTTTATGCATCTTACTAAAGATGATAGATACACTATCGAAAATAATTTAAACAATAATATATCATTAAAACAAATAGGAAAAATTATTAACAAACATTGTTCAAGTATTTCAAGAGAAATTAGAAATCACTCAGGATAAACGCATGAAATTTTAAATCATGCGTTTTTTTCTAGTAGCTTTGCAA
>URIY01000015.1 GCA_900547995.1 uncultured Mycoplasmatota bacterium | reverse complement strand
AGAAAGCATAATAAAAAGTATGAATATTCTGAAAATAATCTAATTGACAGAACAGGTCATACTTATCTTGATTATCTTGCTTTTATTTACAAACATCCAGGTATCTATGTTTGGCAATTAGATTTTCTTGGAGCCATAAAAACAGATAACAAGAATATTTTAACATTTATTTTACCTAATTTGCAATTTACTTTATTAAATATTATAAATAAACCTGATTCTAGTAAAGTTGTAGAATTTTTTGATAATCTAGAACAGGCAATTGGTACTGAAGCTTTTATGAATTTAATACCTGTTATTTTGACTGATAGAGACCCAAAATTTGCGGATATTAATGGCATTTGTTTTTCAAAAATAACTGGCGAAGAAAGATGTAAATTATTCTTTTGTGATCCTTATGTATCAAATCAAAAGCCTAATGTTGAAAATATGAATAAACAAATTAGATTATTTTTCCCTAAAAACAAATCAATAGATAACTATTCAAAGCAGGACATAAAAAATATAAATAAGACAATACTTAATAAACCACTGAAATCATTGGATAGTAATACACCTAAAGATGCTTTTATTAAAGTTTTTGATGAGGATATCTTTAATAAATTATTTTAATATTTGTCAATGGCGAACGAAAGTGAGTTTATCTTGACCATTGACAAATTAATTATTCTTTAAAATTATTTTACAAATAAAGTTCACCTTTATTTGTTATCTACTAAGAAAAAGCAAGGAAACAAAAAAGCTGCAATAAGTCTTAAAAACGGAAATAACCTCCGTATTTTTGTCATGGAAAAATTTTCAGTTAAATTAATAAAAATATAGACTTATTTCCGT
Organism: uncultured Mycoplasmatota bacterium; assembly: GCA_900547995.1. Classification (GTDB taxonomy): domain Bacteria; phylum Bacillota_I; class Bacilli_A; order RF39; family UBA660; genus UMGS1045. The sequence continues at coordinate 34,382 of URIY01000015.1, read as the reverse complement.
TTTTATATCTGTTTTTCGGAAATAAGTCTTATATTTTAAGCTTTTCATGAAAAAACGGAATTTAGTTTAAAAATTCACGTTTAAAGAAAAAAAGTGTAAACTTGATCAATCTACACTATCTCTCCATCCATGCTCCAAGTTTTAACATCTACAATTTTAACATTTACAATTTTACCTATATTTTCTTTATCAGCAAGTACATTAACAAGTTTCATCGTATCTGTATATCCTGCAAGCATATCATTATTCTTCTCACTAACTCCTTCAAGTAATACTGGTACAATTTTACCTAAATACTTGTCATTAGCTTCCTTAGAATATTGATTAATTAAAGCATTTAATTTATATAAACGATTATTTTTTTCTTCTAAGCTAACATTATCTTCCATTTTAGCAGCAGGAGTTCCAACTCTTGGTGAAAAAACAAAAGTAAAGGCTGAATCATATTTACATTTATTAACAACATCTAATGTTTCTAAAAAATCTTCTTCTGTTTCACCAGGAAAACCTACAATAATATCCGTTGTAATAGAACAATATGGCATTTTATTTTTAATTTTTTCAACTAATTCTAAATAACTTTCTTTTGTATATCTTCTACCCATTAACTTTAATATCTTATTTGATCCACTTTGCAAAGGTAAATGTATATATGGCATAATATTATCATATTTTCCAATAACATCAATCATATTATCATTAAAATCCCATGGATGACTTGTTACAAAACGTATTCTTTCAATTCCTGTTTTAGCAACATCTTCAAGTAAATTAGCCATATCATATTCTATATTTAAATCTTTTCCATATGCGTTAACATTTTGTCCTAGCAAAGTTACTTCTTTATATCCATCCTTTATAAGTGCATTTACTTCTTGTAATATAAACTCTGGATACCTGCTTCTTTGTTTTCCCCTTGTATATGGTACTATACAATATGTACAAAATTTATCACAGCCATACATAATATTAACCCAAGCCTTATACTTGTTATCTCTTTTTACAGGAATGTTTTCTATTACATCACCTTCAATACTTAAAACATCAATTTCTGTATGTCCATTTTCTAAAGATTTCTTTAGGATATTAGGTAAATTATATAGATTATGCGTTCCAAAAACAATGTCAACCCATTTATATTTACTTAAAATCTCATTAACAACACTTTCTTCTTGGGCCATACATCCACATAGTCCAACTATCAAATTAGGATTTTGTTCTTTCAAATGTTTAAGTCTTCCAAGCATACCAAAGGCTTTATTATGAGCATTTTCGCGTATAGCGCAAGTATTTAAAATAACTATATCTGATTTATCCATTGATATTCCTTCCTTAAAGGACATATCCTCAAGCATTGCTTTAATATTTTCACTGTCATGTTCATTCATTTGGCAACCATAAGTCTTAATAAAATACTTTTTACCAACACCAATTTTTTTTAAATCATCAGGAACTTGATAATCGCTTGTCTTAACTAAAATATCATTTTTTGTTCTTTTATGTGCATCTTTTAAACTAGGTACTTGCATTAAAATCACTTCTTTTCTACTAATAAATAATACCATACATATTCTAATAAAGCAAGAAAAAAAGGGTTAAATTACCCTTCAGAAATTTTATCCATACCAACAGTAAATTGAGCAACTAAATCATTAAATCTAGATAAGTTAGAAGCCAATTCTTTTTTATCACTATCGTATTTAATACGATCAAGTTGTAATTGTCTCTTCTCTTCTTCCAAACTTTCTCTCTCATTTCTAAGTTTAGTTTCAAGTTCGTCAAGTTCTTTTTTCTTAGAATCAATCATATCTAAATTTTTTTGTTTTTCTTCATTGATTTTATTTAATTCATCTTTTTTAGTAACTTCAAATGCTTCTTTAGCATCATCAAGTTGTTTTTGTGATTCCCTTAAATTATCAATTTCTGTAGCAACTTCATCTTTTTTATGTTTTAACTTTTCATAAACCTCATCTTTATATTTATTTAGTTTATCATAATCAGCTGCTTTTTTTTCTTCATGTTCAGCAATAGATTTATCTAATTTTGCTTGTTTTTCTTCTAATTCTTTTTTCATTTCAATGTTTTTATGAAAAATATTAGCAGCTTCCTTTACATTATTATTAGCGACTTGAAAAATATCATTAATATTTACTTCTGGTTCGCTTACTACGCTTGGTGTTTCACTAACTTCTTCATTACTTTTTTCTTCATTAGAAATAGAGTTATCTATTTCCATATCCCTTTTTATTTCTTCATCCATGTTTTATACCTCCTGATTAATTTTCATTTGGAAGTTGTTCAAATCCTGAATTGAATTGTGACACTAATTCTTTAAATCTTGCACAACTTTGTGATAGGTTCTTCTCTTCTAAGTCTAATTTCTTTTGTTCTAATTCTTTGTACTTAGCAAATTGTTCTTGTTGAAGTTGTAACTCTCTCTTAGTGTTTTGATTAGCATCTTCGCATAATTTTCTATATCTTTCAAATTCTTCTTTTTCTCTTTCTAATTTTTCTCTTTCAGTAGAAATCTTATCAAGTTCTATTTTGTTAGAAGAATTAAGATTATTCTTTTCAGTTTCAAATTTTTCTTTTTCAAGATTTAATGACTGTTCCATAAGTGATAATTCTTTCTTCTTTGATTCACAATCCTCATTAAATTTAGCTTCTTCACTACGCAAATATTTCTTTTTGTCTTCAATAGTCTTTAAAGCTTGTTTTTTATCAGCATCAATTACCTTTTTTTGTTCTTCAACAAATTTTCTAAAATCTTCTTTTTCTTTTTCAAATTTTTCCTTAAAATCATCTAATATTTTTTCATTACGATTTAAAGAAGATTTTTTTTCTATTAAATCAGAAATTAAATTGTTTGCTCCAACAACATCATTATATAAGCTATCAAATAATACGTCAAAATTTGATAAAACATAACTATTATCTAAATTATCCTTATTATCCGCATTACTTTCTGCTTTATTAGCCCCTTCAGTCTTTTCAGTAGTACTTCCTTCTTTTGTATTCACTGCATTTTTTTCTTCAACTACTGGAGATACACTTTCAGCAACAGGTGTTAAATTAATTGGAGATACATCTGCCTTTTTGTCATTAATTGGTGTAACACTTGGCATACTAAATGATTTATTATAATTGTTGTTTGCATCAGTATCTAAACCATTAAAGTCCAAATCAACTAAATCATCATCAAAAAAATCATCATTCATATCATCGTTTGATACATTGTTTTGTGTATTAAACATATAATTAGGATTCTTATCCATTTCTAATACTTCTAAATTTTCATTATTCATATTAATTCCCCTTTACTCTAAATCTTACAAATAAGTTTTACCCCTATCATAGAATTAGTATACCATTTTTTTTACAAAAATAAAAGTCTTTTATAAAATTTTTTTAATTTTATTGATTTATAATTTGTTTATAACAAAACTAATGCCTTTTTTCTCATTTTTTACCGTAATTTCATATCCACAAAGCATAAGTGTTTTCTTTACAATTGATAATCCTAACCCGAACTGACCATTTATTCCTTTTTTATATGGTGTAAAAATATCATTTAAGATATTCTCATCAATATTGGGTCCATCATTATACATAATAATATTATCATTTTTTAATGTTATTTCAATTTTTTTATCGGCATATCTCATAAAATTATTTAAAATATTATATATAATAGCTTCCCACATATCATAACTTCCATTATATGTACTGCTATCACCCTTTAAATATATTTTAAAATTGATATCTGGTCTTTGAATTTTTAATTTCTTTATGCAATCATTTAATAAACCTGTAATATCGGTTTTCTCATCTTTTATATTATTAGTATTACTAATATATGATAATTTATTTAAATAAAGAAGTGAATGAACTTTACCCTCTAATTTATTAACTTCTTCTTTAACAATTTTCCTTGTATTTTCGGCTGATTCAATACCATCTTCAAAGGCTTCCATATATGATTTAATAACCGTAAGTGGTGTCTTAAAGTCATGTGATATATTTTGATACATTTGATTTTTATATTCCTCTTGTTTTTGTAGAGTAATTTTCATATTATCAATAGCCTCTGATAAATCATACATTTCATCATCAACATTAAATTTCATTTTATCAACATATTTATCATTATCTAAATTATCAACTTTTTCTTTCAAATGATTTATTTTTCTTATTAATCTTCTAGACCACCATATAACAATTACCGTAATAATCAAGAAAGTAATAGAAATAATTGGGAAAATAGTATTTACTAAATCTCTTCTTATTTGATTTATATAATCATCACTTGTAATAGACAATTTTAATACGCCTTGCATCATTGAAGAATTATAATAATATGTTTTACCATTATACTTAAACTTGCCATATCCATCATCATTTGTTTTCTCAATAACCTCTTTAGGTGATATAGGAACTACATCTTCAAAGTTTTCCGATACAACCATCATGCCATCTCTTTTATAGTATAGATACGCAACTTCAGTATCAAGTGTCTGATTATCGACATCATACTTAACCAAATCAAGTGGTTGTCTTAAATATTGATATAAATTTTTTTCATATATTGGAAGTAACACTTTTGGTAAAAAAATACCTAAACTTATAAATATAATTATAAATAATCCAAATACTATAGATAGTAATTGTCTATATAAATTTAGTTTTATTTTTTTCATATAATTCTATATCCAAACCCATATATAGTATTAATCTTAATATTAGGCATTTTTCTTCTTAATCTTCTTACTAAATCATCAACAACACGGTCACTTCCAAAATAATCATCACCCCAAATATTTTTAAGAATATCATCTCTACTAAATGATTTTCCTTTATTATTTAAAAACATAATTAATAAATCAAATTCAAGAGTTGTAAGAGTAATCTCTTTTTCATCTTCAAAAACAGTTCTTTTATTAATATCAACTAAATAATTTTCATATTTTACTTGTTCGGACTTTTCAGCATATACTCTCTTAATAATATTATTTACTCGAAGAACTAATTCTTTAGGGGAATATGGCTTTGTAATATAATCATCACTGCCTAGTTCTAAACCTATAATACGATCTAAATCTTGATCTCTTGCTGAAGTAAATATAACTGGTACATTATTATTTTTTTCTCGTATACTTTTAATCACATCATATCCTGATACGTTACCACCAAGCATTATATCAAGAATCCATAAATGAATATCATCACTTACATGAGTAAGAGCATCTTCTCCATTATATAAACTAATAACCTCGTATCCGGCATGTCCCAAATAATTTTTAATTAAATTATTTAAATTAACTTCATCTTCTACTAAACAAATTTTAAACATAGTTACACTTCCCTTTATATAAAAGTTTAATAATTAAATATGGTCATAAAATAAATCAATTATGTTAAATTGTGTTATTCACAACTTCCTTAACTGGTCCATATGTAAGTCTATACCCATCAATTAGTCCATATTTATGTATTGCTTCAATATGTTTCTTGGTAGGATATCCTTTATGATTAGCAAAACCATATTCAGGATATTTTTTATCTATTTCATACATCATTCTATCACGTGTTACTTTAGCAAGAACGGATGCAGCCGCTATGGAAATACTTTTAGCATCCCCTTTAATAATAGGCAATACCGGAATATCTAGTTCAAGTGGCATAGCATCTGTTAATACATAATCTGGTTTTATTTTTTTAGATGCTTCTTCTATCGCAATCATCATAGCTTTTTTAGATGCTGCATATATATTAATTCTATCAATCTCTTTATGATCAACAATACCTATTCCATATGCAAGGGCATTTTCTTTAATATAGTCAAAATATTTTTCACGTTTTTTCTCTGTCAATTGCTTTGAATCGGTAAGGCCCTCTAATTTAAAATCATTTGGAAGTATACAACAAGCAGCAACGACTGGTCCAAATAAGGGGCCTCTTCCTGCCTCATCAGTTCCACCTATATATTTATATCCTTCTTTATGCAATGAATCCTCATATTCATATAAATTATAATTAGTTCTCATATATCACCATTCCCAGTTTAATTTTATCATATTTAAAATTTTTAGTAAACAAAAGGATACATATGATGCATCCTAACAACTACACTTTATAATACATTTGATTTTTACTCGTTTGCTTATTTGGAATAGTTAGTTAGGCAAATCCTCCCCTAATAGCAGGATCCAAATACATTGTTCTTAATGTTTATTTTGATTTAATATATATTTGATTGACTTTAAGTAGTACACCATAATCCATAGCACTCAATTATTTATCAATTTATCCTACTTAATTCTTGCTTATTATTATTTTTTTATATCTAAAGTAATTTAAATTCATAATTAACTATATCTAAAATTTTTAGTAAAAGAAAAGAATGCATTATCTGCATCCTCCTCCAGAACCTCCACCAAAGGAGCCTCCTCCTCCACCTCCGCTAGAGAATCCTCCTCCACCGGATGAATAATTTTGTGCTGCACTTCGTGCTGATGAAGCACTACTGATACTATGAGATGATATAGAATCAATCCACATAATATTTACATAATCAAATCCATAGTTATTATTTTCAATTAATTCAGGATATAAGTTTTTAAATTGTTTTGCAACCTCTTTAGCAATACCAAATATTTGAGCAAATATTAAGTACTCTTCCCAAAGCATTACCTCAATAGGTTCTTTTTCTTTTATTAAAGAAAACTCTTTTAAATATTTTTTTAAGCCAGCAAGTTTAACTGCCTCTTCATATAAGTAATTGTCTAATGTATATTCCTTAGTTTTAAATACTTTTCCTGTTTCTGTAACAGTAATATGACCACTATTTACATACTCTTCACGTATATTTCTTTCAACGGTATCAAACCATTTAAAAAACTTACTATAGTTATTTGAACACCATTTCTTTAGTTCATTTTCTTCAAGCATTCTATCTTTACTAGCAACAACCATCATATCATATAAACTTTGTTCATAAGTAGTATTAAACGTACAATTACCTAAGTCAATGACTGTAACTTCTTTTTCTTTAAATAATTTTTTCTTTTGCTGTTTAACAATTTTAATTTTACCATCTTTAAGCCATTTTAATAAAACAGCACCAAGTAAATCTTCTTTTTTTCGATTTAAATCGTAAACACTTGATAAAAAATAGGCTTTAAATAAATTTTTTTCACAAGGAATATCTCTAAAATTATTTAAATTTTTCTTGTCAATATTTTTTTTAATATATTTAGTGCTTTTTTGAGTTTTACCTATTGCAATAAACATTATAATAAATGGTAAGAAACTACATATAATATTAAATATCACAATAATTATTGACCAAAAACTTGGTTTATTGCCATAATCATAGTCAAAAGTACCCTCTTCGGCCTTTGTATAAAAATCATTAAATGTATGATAATCACTTATATGATTATCTGTTTTAAAAGTTTCAAGTGGATATTTAACAAGAAGAACGGCATACTCATCTGATGTAAAATTTCTATCTTCAACATTCGACATAGAAATAATACCATTATCAACATATGCATAACCTTTATATCCATATCCCCATACATCTAATGTATCTTCATAATAATTAGGCCCCTTTACTGTTACAGTAAAAGTTTTTGGAGCTGGGTTCATACTATCATTTACAAACTTCCAATATAAAACTTGTGCATCATCAACATTATAAATAATATTTGATACATCATATGTAAGAGTATAAGTATGTCTTCCATAACTACCCATACCCCAACATAATTCAATACCACTACCAGTATAATTAATACCATTTTTATTCCTTTTAGTATCAAGTGTTCCACTAGTATTCCAACTTGTTTGATAATTATATAGATTACCATTTTCTGACACATGGAAATTACTAATCTCACTATTACCTAAACTTCCCATTGGTTTATAAACTTCGGTACCTTTATCTACACTCATATCCCAAACTTCAGTTATTTTAGCATTTCCATCCTCATCTAAAACAGCAGTAACGTCAATGCTATAAATTGTATTGGCTTTAGCAAAGCCAGCCATACTAAATAACAAAAGTAATGAGAAAAATAAATATTTTATTCTTTTCATACATTTCCTCCTACCAACATTATACACAAAATATTATCTATTTAACAACAATACTTACTAATTTCTTAGGAATTGTTACAATTTTAACAATTTCTTTACCATCAATATAATTTTTGACATTAGAAATATCAAGAGCAAGTTTTTCCATTTCTTCTTTTGATGTTTCTGTAGATACAACTATCTTACCTCTTACTTTTCCATTAACTTGAACAACCATTTCAAATGTTTCATCAACCATTTTGCTTTCATCAAAGCTTGGCCAAGTAGCATAAGTAATAGTATCATTATTACCGAGTCTTTGCCATAATTCTTCTGTTATATGAGGGGCAATAGGGTTTAACAATTTTAGGAAATTAAGAGCATATTCTTTTGAAAAAACATTTTCTTTATATACAGCATTAATAAAGACCATCATTGAACTTATTGCTGTATTAAAATTCATTGTTTCATAATCTTCCGTTACCTTTTTTACAGTTTGATGATATACTTTCTCAAGATTTTTATTTTCTTCATCTTTTATTTTATTTTCTTCAGTATAAAGTCTCCAAATTCTTTCTAAGAATTTTTTAGCGCCATCTATACCATTTGGATCCCAAGGTTTAGCAGCATCAATAGGTCCCATAAACATTTCATATAATCTTAATGAATCCGCACCATAATTATTAACCATTTCATCTGGATTAACAACATTTCCTTTTGATTTACTCATTTTCTCACCATTTGATCCAAGAATCATACCTTGATGTCTAAGTTTCTTAAATGGCTCTTTAACAGGGCAAATACCCTTATCATATAAATAATTATTCCACATTCTAGAATATAATAAATGTCCAACAGCATGCTCAGGACCACCCATGTATAAATCAACAGGCATCCAGTGTTCAAGCAAACGTTTGTCAGCAAGTTCTTCATCATTATGTGGATCAATATATCTTAAGAAATACCAAGAAGATCCAGCAGATCCAGGCATTGTTGATGTTTCTCTTTTCCCATCAGGAGTATTTACCCACTCAGTAGCTTTTTCAAGGGGAGAAGCACCGGTTTTACTTGGACTATAATCTTCTAAAGAAGGAAGAACTAGTGGTAATTCATCATCTTCTAAAACTCTTGTACCACCATTATTTAGATGAATAATAGGAATAGGTTCTCCCCAATATCTTTGACGAGCAAATATCCATTCACGAAGACGATAATTTACTTTTTTAGTTCCAATTTTTTTATCTTCAAGCCACTCTATCATTTTGTTAATAGCGTCTTCTTTATTTAAACCATCTAAAAAGTCTGAATTAATATGAACTCCATCACCTGTATATGCTTCTTTTGATATATCACCACCTGATATAACAGGGATAATTTCAATGCCATATTTTGTAGCAAAAGCAAAATCTCTTGTATCATGAGCAGGAACGGCCATAATAGCACCTGTTCCATATGTAGATAAAACATAATCAGCAATCCAAATAGGTATTTCTTTTCCATTTACAGGATTAATGGCATATGCACCAGTGAAAACACCTGTCTTTTCCTTATTAAGTTCCGTTCTTTCTAAATCCGATTTAGATGCACAAATTTTCTTATATTCAGTCACTTTATCTTTTTGCTCTTCGGTTGTAATAATGTCTACTAGTTCATGCTCAGGAGATAAAACACAATATGTTGCTCCAAATAATGTATCACATCTTGTTGTAAAGACAGTAAAGGTTTTATCACTATTTTTAATCTTAAAGATAACATGTGCTCCGACAGACTTACCAATCCAATTTCGTTGCATTTCTTTAGTTGACTCTGGCCAATCAATTTCATTTAAACCATCAAGAAGTCTTTCAGCATATTTAGGAATATCAATAACCCATTGTTTCATATTTTTTCTAACAACAGGGTATCCCCCACGTTCACTTTTTCCATCAATGATTTCATCATTTGCAAGCACTGTACCAAGTTCTTCACACCAATTAACTGGCATTTCTACTAATCTTGCATAACCATCTAAATATAATTGTTTAAAAATCCATTGTGTCCATTTATAAAAGGATGGATCGCAAGTTGACACAACTCTTGACCAATCAAAAGACATACCAAGCATTTTTAATTGTTTTGTAAAAGTTTCAATATTCTTTTTTGTAAATCCTTCAGGATGATTACCAGTCTTAATCGCATATTGTTCTGCAGGAAGACCAAAAGAATCAAATCCCATTGGATGTAAAACATTATATCCTTGCATCCTTTTCATTCTAGATATAATATCAGTTGCTGTATATCCTTCAGGATGACCTACATGTAATCCTTGACCTGATGGGTATGGAAACATATCAAGTGCATAGTATTTTGGTTTACTAAAATCCCATACATCTGTCTTAAATGTTTCATTTTCCTCCCAATATTTTTGCCATTTCTTTTCTATTTCTGTAAAATTATACATTTTTTTCCTTCTTTCTAAGTATTCTACCAATTATACTATAACTTATAAATATTAAAACCATAAGTACAACAAATGACATCATTAATTTAATAATTATATTATTAAAAAAATCAATAATAACAAATGTTATCGCAATTATTAAAGCATTAGTAAGCGCTACTACATGGGCTATTTTCTTAATACCTATTTTATCAACATCAACTTTATACTTTTTCTCTAAAATAGTTACTTCAACACCACTCTTAAATTTACTTAATTTCTTCTTTCTTAAAATAACAAAGAATAGATAAAATAAATAAATGAGTAAAAAAACAACAACAAACCATATTAATTTATCCATAATACCTCCTAAAAAACAAAAAGACATTATATTTAAGGACGAGTAAACCCGTGGTACCACCTTAATTCATAATATCTTATGCACTTTAATCTTTAACGCAGACATACGTTATATATTTTCATATATAAAGCTCCAAAGTAAGTTCATAATAAATATTTTTAAGTTTTCATCAAGCCACTTTTTTTCTATACAAATATTTAATTACTACTACTCTTTTTCAATGCCTTAATTAATAATTATTATAATATAATTATTCAACATATTCAAGTAATTTTAAGAATAAATTCATAAATCTTATCTCTAATCCTTTACGTTGTAATTTACGAATATTAATTCTTTTTTTCTTAATAGGTAAATCCGAGAAAATAATTTTATCTATTTTTTCTTTCATTTCTGTTTCAATTTGTAAATCATTTAATATTGAACTAATTTCATCATTAATAATACGATTAGTTTCAATATTGATATTTTGTCCCATAATATCTATTTCAAGAGATGTATTTGTTGGTACATTATTAACTTCCACAATTAAATCATTTTCATCAAGATATGTATTATATGTGCTTCCTATTTTATTAATATTTACTGTTATATTTTCTGCTTCATTTGTATTTCTTATTCTAAACTTATAATTACGTGTGTTTGGAATAATACCTACCCTACCAGATATTGGAGCAACAGTTATATTATAATGATTTTTCTCATATTTATAATTAATTGATGTAACAATAAAATTACCATTTTGATAGTTATATGTGATACCATCATCTTCATACAAGTTATAAGTATTGCTTTGACCTGGGAAAAGCATTATCTCCATATTTTGAGGAACATTTATATCATTAAGGTTATTATTAGAAAGTGGAACTATTCCTCCAGCTTTGACAAAGACTGGATAATCTTCATCTTTAACAAAATATAAATATCTTCTTCCACCTATAAATTTCTTACCTGAAAAAAATTCATACCAAATACCTTCAGGTAAATAAAACCTATGAATTACTCTATTCATGTCATTATCTTTTTTATTTATAATAGGAGCGACAAAAATTTCACTACCAAAATAATATTCATTACGATACATATTATCATCATACATTTTTGGTGTTTTATAATATAAAGGTTTAATAATAGGAATACCTGATCTACTATATTTATACATTTCCGTATAAAGATATGGTATTAAACGATGTCTTAATTGCAAGTAATCCTTAACAATACGATATGTTTTTACTTCCCATAACCATGGCTCTCTTTTATAATATTTTCCACCTGCTGATCCAAATTTAAATATAGGACTAAATACTCCAAGTTGAACAAACCTTGTATAAAGTTCATTGTCTTCTATTCCTTTATAAAAGCCACCTATATCATGACTCCACCAACTAACGCCAATATTAGTTGCACTTAAATTATGAAAAGGTATTTTTTTTAGGGTATTCCAATTAACAATGGAATTTCCTGAATAAAGGATAGGATATTTATGAGGCGCTACCATAGCATTATCTGTAAGTAACATTATTCTTTTATTTAAGCCCATAACATTAGCACTATGATAAATATTAATAACATTTTGTACTTCTTTAGTCAAATCATCATTATTTATCCAAAAAGCATCTACACCCATATCTAACAAAGGTTTAATTAAGAAATTAAAATATGCAACATACGTTTGACCCGAAAAGGCATTAAAAGGTATGACTTCTTCATTACTTTGTATAAAATTTTTATATTCATTATATTTATTTTCATAAGGATATATACCACTTGTTGGATCAATACTAAGCCCTAAACAAATATTTTTAGAATGTAAATTATTTATAAAAGAAGATGGATTAGTAAATTTAGATAAATCAAAAGTAAATCCAGATTTAATATTATTTTGATTATTATAACTACTTACATGCCAATCATGATTTAGTAATAAGAGAGAGACTGGTATTTCATTTTCATCAAATTCTTTTATTAAATCATAGGCATTTTCATCAGTATAATTTATATCTCTACTCCACCAATTACCAAGAGCAAATCTAGGTAACATAACTGGATATCCAGTTAGTTTAAAATAATTAGTTAAGCAGGCTCCAAAATCATTTAAATACATAAATAAGTACAAATCTAAAGTATCCTTACTTCTTTGTTCAACATCACCATTTTGTAAAACAATACCTGTTTTAGAATCATCTAAACAGACAAAACCATCACTTGAATATAATCCTTTACCAAAACTAATTTTTCCTTTTTTATCTGCAAGTACTTTAAGTGGTGCTCCATAGTTTCTAATTTCAGGATGATTGTAGTGCCATATTTTATTAGTATTTAAAAGTTCAACTTTCAAATTAGAATCAGGTAATAACATTGTACCTTTAAATGGTTTATTCTTTTTATATGTTAGTTTAAAATATTTAGTTTGAATAATTAGTTTTGTTTCATTTTCAGTAACATTAAATTTAAAATTAGGGAAAATTCTATTAGAGGCTAGAAGAGTTGGTCTATCTTCAAATATACCTGTTTCACTATACTCCATCCTAATTAAGATATCGCTAAGTACTGTAAAGCGGTACTTTTCACCCTTTATAATTTGTTCATCTAATGCTTTTGATTTATCATAATCAAAACCAATTTGCTTACTAATTGTGTTCACACTAACACCCTCTTTATTATAATTCTTCTATTTTCATAAAATTAGTATGTTTTACCTTACTAAAAGGATACCCACCTGTAATTATTATTTTATCCCCTTCATTTACCTTCATCATTGCCTTTGTACAATCGCGTGCCATATTTATAATATCATCAAAGTTCTCAATACCATCCGATAACACAGGTTGAACTCCATAATGAAGAGCTAAACTTTTAACTGTATCAATACTTGGACTAATGGCAACGACAGGGCAATTAGAACGTAATTTACCAATTTTTTTGGCCGTATAACCACTAATTGTTGGTGTAACAATAGCAACTGCTGATAGTTTACTTGCACATGCAGCTACACTATATGCTACAGAACCAGTAATATCTTGCATGTCAAGTTCAGCATTTTCTTCTATATGTTTACTTGGCATACCTGTTTCTGTTGCTTTAATAATTTTTTCCATTATCTTTAAAACATCTACAGGATGTTTCCCAACTGTTGTTTCACCTGATAACATAATCGCATCAGTACCATCAAGTACTGCATTAGCAACATCACTAACCTCAGCTCTAGTTGGCATCATATCATTTTCCATAGATGATAAAAAGTCTGTTGAAACAATGACAACCTTACCAAATAAATGACATTTATTAATTATATTTTTTTGCATAAGTGGAATATTTTCCATTGGAACTTCTACACCAAGATCTCCTCTAGCAACAATAGCTCCATCACTTATTTTTAGAATTTCATCAATATCTTCATAACTCTCATTATTTTCAATCTTTGAAAGTACTTCCATATGATCATTACCAAGTTCAATAAGCATATCCGTAACACTTAAAACATCATCAGAATTTCTTACAAAGGATAAAGATAAAAAGTCAATACCATGGGCACTAGCAAATTCAACTGTTTCTTTATCTTTTGCTTGTAAAAAAGGAATATTTAATTTTCTTCCTGGCACATTTACTGTTTTACCTGTTTTGATAACTCCAGGAATAATAACCTCGCAAAGAATATAATTAGTACCAATATCAATAATTTTTAAAGTTATTTTTCCATCATCAATTTTTATTAAATCATTTACTTTAACATCTTTAGTAAGATTCGCATAATTTACAGAAAATTTTGTTTTATCACCTAAAACATTATCCGTATATACACGAATTTTGTCTCCTTCTTCTAAATATGCTTCTCCTCCGTCTATATTATTTACCCTAACTCTAGGTCCATCTAAATCAATCATAGTTGCAATTTTTTTAGAGTATTCACCATTTAACTTATTAACTTTATTAATAATATCAATGCATTCTTCCTTTGTACAAAAACTCATATTAATTCTTGCAACATCCATGCCACTACAAAAAAGTTCTCTTAATGTATTTTCATCAGAACTATTAGGTCCTATCGTTACTACTACTTTTGTATTATTCATATACTATCACCTATTATAATTGTACCATAAGTAATGCTAATAAACAAATAATTTATGCAAAAGTTTACTTAGTTTACAAAAAAAATTAGAAATTAATCTAATTTTTAATATAAAATATATTTAATTATTAAAATTAACTTTAAAGAAAGAAAATAATCCATCAGGTGAACATATTTTAAAGTAAAAAATATTCATTTCTACTTTTGAAACCCATATACTAGAGTGATTTTTAAAAATATCACTAAATCTATTATTTAAAAAATTAAAATCTATATATTTTCTCTTATCTCTTTCTATAAAAGCATCTATTTCAGAAATATATTTAGATATTTCAATTGGTTTATCGGATAAACTATTTAGAAAATTTATACCTTTATTTAAATCAAAACATAAATATCCAATATTATTATTTTTACTTTTTCCCTCTAGTTCTATATAAATACTATCTTCTTCAGATTTAATTTTATTTCCATTTATAAATTTAGTTATTTGTATTTTATAAAAATTATACATTACATAACAATTAATTACATCTTCTTCATATATTACAAATACATAGTCATTTATACTAAGTTTTTCTTTCATATTTGTTCTATCGTCTACTTTCTAAATTTATTCATAATAATTTAATTTTAATTTTTTTCTAATTTAATTATAACAAATAAATTAAAATTATTAAACAAAAATATCAAGCATCCACTTGATATTAATTTTTAACAACATTTTTTAGTCTTTTAATAACTTTTTTCTCTATTCTAGATATATATGACTGACTAATACCCAGCATATTAGCAACATCTTTTTGAGTCATTTCCTCATTATTATAAAGACCATACCTTAAAACCATTATTTGTTTATCTCTAGGATTTAATTTATTTATTTCTTGATATAAAAGCCCTTTATCAGTTTCATTTTCAATACCTTTAGTAACAACATCTGATTCTGTGCCAAGAATATCCTCTAAATGAAGTTCATTTCCTTCAGAGTCAAAACTAAGATTATCTTCAAAACTTACCTCACTTTTTCTCTTTTTATTCTTTCTTAAAAACATAAGTATTTCATTATCAATACATCTTGAGGCATATGTTGCAAGTTTAATATTCTTATCAAGTTTATATGTATTTATACCTTTAATTAAGCCGATTGTTCCAATACTAACTAGATCTTCTAAATCAAGCCCTGTATTTTCATATTTTTTAGATAAAAAAACAACTAATCTTAAATTATGTTCTATAAGTTTATTTTTAGCCATTTCGTCACCATTTGTTGCTTTATCAACAAGTTCCATTTCTTCTTCTCTAGAAAGTGGCTCTGGCAATTTATCAGCACTACCTACAAAAAAAATACTTTTTTCTTTATGAATAAATTTTAATATTAATTCAACAAATTTCTTTAACATTTTTATTCCTCCAATAATCTATAATTTAAAATACAATTTACACCATCAATACTAATTTTATCATCCATAATACCTACCAAAAATTTCTTTTTTATTCCTACCCCCTCTATATCTATTTTATTTGCTTTAATACATTTTAATAAGCCTTTATCATTTACTGTTTCATACGGGACTAAAATTGTTTTATAATCTTTTAAATTAAATTTTAAATCATTTTTATCTATTAAAATAATTGGTCTTTTTTGATATGGATCTATAAGTTTATTTCCTGTATCTAAAAAAGCATTTAATCTTAAAATACAATTATTATCTAAATATAAATTAGCCTTATAATAACTAGCATAATTATTTTTTAATTCTTTACATTGTTTTATATAAATATATATTATAATTGGTGAAAATATGATTAAAAAGATAAAATTAATACTAAGTCCGTGATGAAAAAAGACAAGACCATTATTTTTATAAGAAAATTGAATATTTAGGCAATATAAAAAACCTCCTAAAATTATACTTGCCATATAGAAAAATAATATATTCTTACCAAAATATCTTATATCTTTATAACCAAATGAAATTAAAACCATAAGTATAGATATCAATATTTTGAAAATAAATAATTCAAAAGAATTTATTTTAATAAAAAGAAATAATATACTAATTCCTCCAATAAAGGCACCTATAATAAGTCTATTAATAGATACGTTTCTTCTTAATATGATTGATACTGAAAGTAATAATAAAAAATCAAATACAAAATTTAAAATCATTATTAAATCTAAATATATTTTCATTTTATCACCATTTTAATTATAAAAAAAAGACACATCATATTGTGTCATTTTTTGGTTTAAAATCCTCTTTTTCTTAAAAAGGCAGGAATATCATCATCATCTGAATCATCAGTTGTCTCTTCCTCTTGAGGAGTAGGTTTTAATTGTTCACGTCTACCATATGAATGATATAATGGTTCACTATTATTATTATCATCAAAACCTGTTGCGATAACAGTAACAATAATCTCATCATTTAAGTTTTCATTAATTACAGCACCAAAGATAGTATTCATATCAGTATTTGCTGATGTTCTAATGATTTCAGCGGCCTCTTCAACTTCAAATAGTGTTAAATTAGCGCCACCTGTAACATTAACAATTGCATCTGTTGCTCCATTAATGCTTGTTTCAAGAAGTGGGCTTGCAACAGCTTGTCTAGCAGCATCGGCTGCTCTATTTTCACCAACACCTATACCTATACCTATTAAGGCATTTCCACGTTTTTGCATTACAGCCTTAACGTCAGCAAAGTCTAGATTAATAAGACCAGCAACAGCAATTAAATCTGATATAGATTGTACACCACGTCTAAGTACATTATCAACTTCTTTAAATGAGTCCAAAAGTGGCGTTGTCTTATCAATTAAGTCTCTTAACTTATCATTAGGAATAACAATAAGTGTATCAACATGTTTTTTTAACTCATCAAGTCCCGCAACAGCCTGTTCCATTCTTTTCTTTCCTTCGAATGAAAATGGTTTAGTAACGATACCAACTGTTAATGCCCCCATATCTTGAGCAATTTGAGCAACGACAGGTGATGCACCTGTACCAGTTCCTCCACCCATACCACATGTAACAAAAACCATGTCGGCACCTTCCAATGCTTGTTCTATTTCATTTTTTGATTCCATGGCAGCATCTTTACCAACTTGCGGATTAGCTCCAGCTCCAAGCCCGTTTGTAAGTTCTGTACCAATTTGGATTTTTACTGGCGCAAGTGATGAATTTAATACTTGCAAGTCCGTATTAGCAACAATGAACTCTACTCCTTTTACTCCTGATTCAATCATTCTATTAACAGCGTTGCATCCACCGCCACCAACACCAATTACCTTTATCTTTGCTAATTGATCCATTTCTAATTCAAACATATATATCCTCCCTTATTCGCCAAAAAAGTATCCAAATACTTTACCTAACATTGATTCATTTGAATTGTTAGCATTCTTTCTAGATGATAACTTAGCACTATCTTCTTCACTAAACATTGAGTAATTATTTCCTCTTAATTTTAATCTATTAATAAAATATATAATATTACCTATAGCAGATGAGTATTTATTATTTCTAACACCTATTATTTTGATATTTCCAATAGATACATTTCCTAATATCTCACTTGCTACAGCCTTGAATTGTGGAATATTGCTTGTACCACCTGTTATTATTATATAACTTAATTCTTTATTTGTTAAGTTATTAATTTCTTCTTTTGTCATTGATAGTATTTCTTCTATTCGTGACATAACAATTTCTGATATTTCAAGCTGACTTATTTTCTTTTCATTACCATAAATATCTTTAACTTCCCTATATTCACTAGGACTCGCATATTTTTTATGAGCAAGAGCAAATTGTTCTTTTAAATTATTAGCAGTAGTTGAATCAACCTTATACATATAGGCAATATCATTTTCAATGTTTTTACCACCAAATTGTAAAATCGCACTTTTAACAGGAATACTTTTATTATATAAAGTAATATTTGTTGTTTCTGATCCTATATTAATAATTGCACCAACACATTTATCAATTGTTTCATTTCTAAAAGTACTTATATCACCTATGCTATTTAAGGATATATCTATTACTTCTACTCCAACATTTTCAATTAAATTTACAACTGAATAAATATTTTTAGAAGGTGTTGTTACAAGAATGGCTCTTGCACTAAGTGTACTCCCATGCAATCCTTTTGGATCTTTTACTGTTTCTACTCCATCTACCATAAAATCAATAGGTATAACAGTTACCATTTCTCTATTTGGAGTTAGTTTAGACTTAACGGCTTTTTCCAACACATTACTAATATCCTTACCCGTTACAACTTGTTCCTCATTATTTATTTCTATACTATCTTGTACTTTAATATAATCAGCAAAATAACTAGGTACTGAAGCAACAACTTTATTAATCTTGATTCCAAGCATTTGTTCAACATCATTAAATACTTTTGTCATTGACATAGATGCTTCTTCAAAATTAGTTATAACACCCTTTTTAATTCCTTCTGATTTAACTGAAGAAGCGGCAAGCAAATTAAGTTTATTCTTATATAACTCAAATACAACAATTTTAATTGTATTTGAACCAATATCTACACTAGTATAAATATGTTTCACTATACCATCTCCTATAGTCTTACAATAATTATACTATATAATCATTAAAAAAAAAAGAGAAAATTTGAAAATATCTCTTTTTTATCTTCATACAAAAAACTATATATCTAAATTTTCAATACATTTCGTTATATTTTCACGACTAAAACCTTTTTGATAAAATTTACGATATAATTTATTAATAACATCATTTTTAGAATATTTTAATTTTATTTTTTGATATTCCTTTTTTATTTCTTTTTCTAAAATATCATTATTATCTTTAACATAATCATCAATATTTACATTATCAAATCCAAGTAAATATAATTCATTTTTTAACTTTTGAAGAAGCATATTTTTGGAATATTTATGATTAATGTTAACTTTTTTTAGTACATATTTTTCTATTTTTTCGTCAAAAATACTTCTATCAACTTGCTCCATACATTCACTTATAATCACATCATTGATACCATATTTTTGAAGTTCACTTTTTATCTTTAATGGTCCATAATTACTAAAACTAATTTTATCATGAATATAAGCCTTAGTAAAAGTTACATCATTTATTAAACCCTTTTGCTTTAATGTATCAATCATTTTATTTTTATCTTTAATAGTTAAATCACATTTATCTAAATAATCCTTTATTTCATGTTCACTTTTTAATTTATTACTAATCATTTTAACAATCTTATTATAAATATCATAATAATAATTTTCACTGTCAATTTTCATTATTTCTTCATCATTTAATTCTTTACTAAAAAGAATATCATTATTTAAAATAATTTCATCATATGTTTTAATTTTTAAATTATCATCTAGTGTTATTTCGTATTTACCATTTTGCTTCTTTTGTATTTTTTTTATTTTCATACTTTGCACCTACTAATCATAAAATTCTTTATTTATTTTTAAATCTTTTTTAACAAGTATTTTTTCAATATTTGTATATCCTTCATCACTTGTGCATACTATATCAAAATATTTTTTATATAATTCTAAATAATGTTCTACTTCACCATTTAAAAACCCAATATTTAAAGAAGGCATATTTTTAAAATTATTTCCTATTAAAATATCACTTAT
The DNA here is from genome assembly GCA_900547995.1 of uncultured Mycoplasmatota bacterium. Lineage (GTDB taxonomy): Bacteria > Bacillota_I > Bacilli_A > RF39 > UBA660 > UMGS1045. The sequence continues at coordinate 13,796 of URIY01000015.1, read as the reverse complement.
TTGATCACCAAATAAAAGAAGTATCTTTTTATTACTTTTTAATTCTTCTAATTTACTTGGTAATGTAACATAAGACTTATTAGTACTATTGATAATAGGGCCTATTATATTAATCCTGTTATCTACATATTTTAAAATATTTGATATAACAAAAACATTTTCTTTTAATAAATTATTTTTTTCTAATGCATTCACAACAACATTACCAAGTCCTGCTGAAATAATACTAATAGGTACCTTTTCTTTAGATAGGTTTTCTAAAAAAGAAAGAAGGCCATCTCTAAAATATAAATGATGATGTTCGTTCATAATTTTATTAAAAATATAACTATCTATATTATATTTATAAAGCAAATTTATTTGTTCCATTGTCCACTTTATCATCATATCATCACGATATTTTTTATCAATTTCTTCATTTATTTCAATAAGTCGGTAATAATTATATAGTTTTAAACTATCTAAGCGGTAATCATCAGGTATCAAATGGCTTTTTTCAACAACACCCCACGACGTTGTACTATTTGCACTTGTCATAGTACGATCAAAATCAAAAGTCATTAATATATCTTCTAATTTTAAGTCTAAAATAGTATTTAGTTTCTTTCTATTTATATATATCATATTTTCACCAAAACCCTTTGTAATATAAATAATATGCTTAAATTATTTATTTACGACATTTTTATTTTAACATACATTTGTTCGTAAATCAATATTTTTTAATTAATTTCTAAAATTATCTTATATTTATCTGCCCATACATCAAATTGATATAAATAAGCAAGAAGTTGTGGACCTGTCATTAATTGTCCAAACCATGGTGTTTTAAAACTACTACCATTTGTTTCAATTAATTCCCTTATTTTATCTTTATCAAATATTTTATATATAACATTATTTTTCCTTTTCAAACGTTTTCTTAGCATTTTGCTTACTATTTTTGTATATTTTGGATGATGGGTTTTAGGATAAGGATTTTTCTTACGATCAAATATTTCATTTGGTAATATATCTTTAAAAGCCTCTCTTAATAATCCTTTTTCTTTGTTATGATAAAATTTATATTCCCATGGTACATTCCATAAATATTCAATTAACTTTGTATCCGCAAACGGTACTCTTGCCTCTAATGATGCCATCATTGTCATTCTATCTTTTCTTTCTAATAAGGTAGGCATAAACATAATCATATTAATATAAAATAATTTTTTAAACTCATCACTATCTTCTGGTATTTCTTTTATAATATCTTCATAGGCTTTAGATACATAATCTTTTAATTTTAATTTATCTTTTAACTCTTCTTTTAATAAATTATTTCTTTCATCTAAACTATCAATCCATGGGAAATTATCTCTTTTTCTTATCTTTTCGTTATAAAACCAAGGATATCCTCCAAATATTTCATCAGCACATTCACCACTTAAAGCAACTTTAACTTCTTTTTTTATTTGTTTACTAAACCAATAGAGAGATGAATCAATATCTGCCATACCAGGATAATCTCTTGCAACAACACTCTTCTTTAATAATTTAGCTAGTTTTCTTTGACTAATTATTTCAAAGTAATGATTAGTTGAAAAAGTCTTTCGCATAATATCTATAAAACTTTTATCTTCTGATATTTGAAAAGCATTTCCTTTAAAATATTTATTGTTATCTTCATAGTCAATAGAAAATGTTTTTAATACATCATCATAATTTTTAGAAACAACGGATGTAATAATACTACTATCTAGTCCTCCACTTAAAAAACAAGCAATAGGAACATCTGACACCATTTGTCTTTTAATAGAATCTGTAAGTAATTCTCTTGTCTTTATAACACTTTCTTCAAAAGTATCATTAAACTCTTTACTTGCAACATTCCAATATCTTTGAATATTTATTTGACCATCTTTATATGTTAAATAATGAGCCGGTCTTAATTCATAAATATCTTTAAAAATACCACTACCTGGAACCCTAGATGGTCCTAAACTAAGCAACTGACTAAGAGAATCTTTTGTTATAATAGGTTTAACTATTTTGCTTTTTAAAATAGCTTTTATTTCTGATGCAAATAAAAAATCATTACCCATATGACTATAAAATAATGGTTTTACTCCTAATCTATCACGTGCTAAAAAAAGTTCTTCCTGATTATATATAGCAAAAGCATATATACCTTCTATCATATTAAGAATTTTTTCTTTAAAACATATATAACCTTTTAATAAAACTTCTGTATCACTTGTCGTTGTAAAAATATAACCTTTTTCTATTAATAATTTTTTTATCTCATTTGTATTATAAATTTCTCCATTATAAACAATCGTATAATTTTTATATTTCATAGGTTGCACACCATTTTTTAAATCAATAATAGAAAGACGATTATGTCCTAATAATAAATGATCACTTATATCATACTTATGGTCATCTGGTCCACGATGTTTTAAACTTTTATTCATTTTTTTTATCATTTTTTTATGTTTTTTGATATTTTCTTTATCATTATACCATCCAACAAAACCACACATAGTATCAACTCCTCTTATGTATTTATATGCATATATTATTATTTGGTTAATTCTAGTAGCACATCTTTACTTTAAAACATATAATAAAGAGAGTATTTTGGAGGTAAAAATGAAAATATTAATTTTAGGTGGAGATAAAAGATACCATCACATAATAAATAGTTTAAAAGATAAAAATGATATTACTCTTGTTGGATATCATACATATTTTGATAACTGTATTTACAAAAAGATAAATGAAATAAATGTTAAACAATATGATTGTATTCTTTTTCCAGTAAATGGTGTAAAACAAAATTATGTAATTAGTGCTGAAGAAGAATTTATCATTAAAGAAAATTTTTTGGAAGATGCCAAAAAAGATGTGTATCTTTTTTCAGGCATTATGACGCAACCATTAAAAGAAATATTAAAGGATAGAAAATGTAACATTTTAATGAATGAACAAGATGTTGTTAGGGAAAACGCTATTTGTACCGTCGAAGGAATTATAAGTGACTTAGTAGAAAATACCGATATATCTATAAATAATGCCCATATAATGGTTATTGGATATGGCAATATTGGTAAATATTTAGTATCGGTTTTAAAACATATGGGTGCAAATATCGTTGTTAGTATTATTGAAGAAAAAGATAAAAAAGCACTAGAGAAGGAAAATATAAATGTATGTTACTCAAATAATCATATAAATATGTGTAGTTATTTAAAAAATATCGATATGATTATTAATACTGCTCCTAATTTAGTTATAAATAAAGCTTTAATAACTTTTATAAATAAGGATGCTTATGTTCTTGATGTTGCATCTTATCCTCATGGTATTGATAAGCCTGCACTTGATCAAAAAAGTATTAAAAACAATATATATCTAGGTATTCCATCTAAAGTTGCTCCAAAAACAGCAGGATTAATTTTAACTAAAAAAATTAATCAAATATTAGGAGGAAAACAATGAAAAAAATAGGCTTTGCGATAACATCATCATTTTGTACTATTAAAGAAGTAATGCCACAAATTAAACTTTTAAAAGAAATGGGATATGATGTTATTCCTATCGCATCACCTCAAGTTATAAGTGAAGATACAAGGTTTGGACTTGGAAAAGATATTAAAGAAGCACTAGAATTATTAACTGGTCACCAAGTTATTTCAACTGTCGTTGAAGCAGAAAAATTTGGACCAAGTGAAAAACTAGATGCTCTTGTTGTTGCACCAGCAACAGGTAATTTTATTGCGAAAATGGCAAATGGAATTATTGATACACCTGTTGTTATGAGTGCTAAAGCAACTCTTAGAAACAATAGTCCTATTGTTATAGGTATATCAACTAATGATGGTCTTGGTATTAATGGAAAAAATATTATGAGCCTGCTTAATACAAAAAATATCTATTTTATACCATTTGGTCAAGATAATCATAAATCTAAACCTAACTCTTTAGTTGCACATTTTGATTTATTAGTACCAACTTTAGAAGAAGCACTTGAAAATAAGCAAATACAACCTGTTTTAAAACAATACATCAAAAAATAACAGATAAAACTGTTATTTTTTAATTAATACATTTCCTGTCATTTCTTTTGGTATATCAAGCCCCAGCAAATACAACATTGTAGGGGCAATATCCGCAAGTTTACCATCTTCTAATTTTATCCTTTTATCAGTAATTATAAGTGGAACTTTATTAGTTGTATGTGATGTAATAACATTTCCATTATCATCAATCATAACTTCACTATTACCATGATCAGCTGTTACAATTAAAGTTCCACCAATCTCTTCTACCTTTTTATATATTTTTCCAATACAGTCATCAACTGTTTCAACAGCTTTAATAGCAGCATCTAAATTACCAGTATGTCCAACCATATCTCCATTTGCAAAATTAAGAATAACAACATCCAAATGATTATCTAGTTCCTTAATTAATTTATCAGTTACCTCATAAGCACTCATTTCTGGTTTTAAATCATATGTGGCTACCTTAGGTGAATTAACTAATATTCTCTTGCACCCATCTAAATCTTTTTCAACTCCACCATCAAAGAAATATGTAACATGAGCATACTTTTCTGTTTCAGCAATTCTTAATTGTGTTTTATGATTTTTAGAAAGATATTCTCCAAGTGTATTATCTAATTTCTGTAATTCAAAAGCATTATTACAAATAACCTCATTACTAACTGGCATCATTGTCGTTAATTTTATATTTTTTAAATTTTTATGTTCAAAATCACTAAAATCAGGATTAGTTATAGCCTTAAAAATTTCTCTTAATCTATCTGGTCTAAAATTAAAGGCAATTAATCCATCATTATCTTTTATCATACCATTTTTATCTATGATAGTTGGAACGATAAATTCATCAAATATGCCTTCATTGTAATTTTTTTCAATAACATCTTTATAAGAATTACATTCTATGCCAGTTCCTGTTACCATAACATCATAGGCTTTTTTTACTCTATCCCATCTATTATCTCTATCCATAGCATAATATCTACCTGATATTGAGGCAATAGATCCAACTGATGTCTCTTTAATCTTCTCAGATAATTCATCTAAATATTTTAAACAAATATTTGGAAGGGTATCTCTACCATCTAAAAATACATGATAATATACATTACTAATTCCTTCTTTTTTACATAAATCAATTAGTCCAAATAAATGATTAATATGAGAGTGTATTCCGCCATCACTTAAAAGACCACATATATGTAAGTTAGAATGATTATCTTTTACATGTTTAATTGTTTCAAGTAAATTCTTATTTTGAAAAAATTCACCATTTTTTATTTGATTAGTAATGAGTTGTAGTGGTTGATATACTATTCTTCCAGCTCCAATATTTGTATGCCCTACTTCGCTATTTCCCATTTGACCTGCAGGAAGGCCTACAAGTTCACCACTTGCTTCTAATTTACTGTGGGGATAGTTTTTAATTAAATAGTCAAGATTAGGTTTCTTTGCCATTTTAACAGCATTACCATATTCCGTATCCCTAATTCCTACTCCATCCATAATACATAAAACTTTTGTACACATTATTATCATCTCCAAAAATATTTTAACACAAAAAAGTTGCAACATACAACTTTTATTATTTCATATCCTCAAGTTTTACACTAACAAGTTTACTAACGCCTGATTCCTGCATTGTAATACCATATAAAATATCAGCATATTCCATCGTTTTTTTCTTATGTGTAATAAGAATAAATTGTGTTTTACTTGTAAGTGTTTTTAAATATTTACCAAAACTATCAACATTTGCTTCATCAAGAGCTGCCTCTACCTCATCAAAAATACAGAATGGTACACACCTAGATTTAAGAATGGCAAAGACTAAACTGATTGCTGTAAATGTTTTTTCACCGCCTGATAATAAAGAAATAGTCGTTAATTTCTTACCTGGAGGAGATGCGACGATATCAATACCACTTTCTAGAATATTATCTGGATCTAATAGTTTTAAATCAGCTGTTCCACCCTTAAATAATTCCTTAAATGTTTGGGTAAAGTTCTTTCTAATTATTTCAAAATTTTCACTAAATTCTTTTTTCATAACATCATCAAGTTCATTTATAATATCCATAAGGGTATTTTCAGCACTAATTAAATCATCTTTTTGACGATTCAAAAATTCATACCTCTCACTTACCTTGGCATATTCTTCAGGAGCATTAATGTTAACCGGTCCAATTTCTTTTATTTTGGCTTTTAGTTTACTAACCATACCCCTTGCCATATTTTCTTCTATTTCAAGTTTATAATTACTTACAGCCTTTTCATAAGTCATATTATATTCTTCATTTAAAGTAGTAAGGAGTGTATCTAATTTAACATCTGCTCTGTTAATAGCAATCTCTAAATCCTTTAATTCTTTATTTTTACTGTTAAAAATAGAGTTTTCTTTTCTTATTTCATGTTCATATTCTTCTAAAGCATCACTTAAAGTTTGTTTTTCTTTGGTTATGTTAGATATTTCTAATTCTAATTTATCCTTTTCTTTTAAAGCACTATAATAATCATTAATAACTTTTTCTTCTTCTTCATTTAATTTATTATTAAGCATATTATTCATACCCATAATATTTTTATTTATAGTATTTAAGTCAAGATTTAAATTATTAATTTGTTGTCTTTTATTTTTAAGAACTTCTTCATTGTTAATCCTATCTCTATTAATTAAGTATAATTCATCTTCAATAGCTTTATATGTTTTATCTATTTCATTTATTTTTTCTTCTAATGTTTTTACCTTTATTATGCCTTCATCTTTTTCTTTAAGTAAACGTTCTAATTCATATTTATCACTAATAATATTTCGATTTTGTTTTAAATTACCACCAGTAATTGACCCACCTACATTTAAAACTTCTCCATCAAGAGTTACAATTTTATAGCGATAATTTATTTTCTTACTTATAGCATTAGCACTATCAATATTATTTGTTACTAAAACATTTCCTAATTGATTTTTAATAACATTGCTATATTTAGTATCAAAATTGATTAGTGTATTAGCAACACCAATAAAGCCTTCCATGTTGGATATAAGTCTTAATGTCTCTTCATCAACACTCTTTTCCTTCATGATATTAAGAGGATAAAAGGTAACTCTACCAATATTATTATTTTTTAAATAGTTAATTGTTTCTTTAGCACATGCCTCATTATCAACAACAACATTACTAAAAGCTGCTCCTAAAGAACTGGTTATAGCGCGAGCATATTTTTCTGGTGCGTCAATTAAATTACCAAGGGCTCCATGTATACCTGATAATTTTGGATTAGATAAAACTTGTCTTACGGCATATGGAAGAAGAGAATTTTCTTGAATGCTTGTATTTAAAGAATCTATTTTTAAATTTAAATAATTATTATTTCTAAGAGTATTAGATAGTAAATCATCTGTTTTTGTTTTTTGTACCTTTATATCATTTAATTTCTGATTAATTTCATTATAATCATTACTCTTTTTAGTATTATCACTTTCTAAAGTATCTATTTCACCCTTTAACCTAGATATTTCATTTTCGAGTGATAATTTTTTTTCATTTAATTCTATAATCGCATTATGTACTTTAGTATCATCAACATTATAATTTTGTCTTTCTGTTATAATTTGCTTTTCAGCATTTAATTTAGATATTTTAGTAACTATATCCATAAGACATTTGTTTAGACTACTTAGTTCATTATCTAATTTATTAATATCTAATTTATATTTTTCAAGTCTTGCTTCACTACCATTATTATTTGTTGAAAGAGCAAGTATTTCTTTATTTAGCTGCTCTTGTTTTTCTTTATTTTGTTTATATTTATAACTAATATTGGTTATATCATTTGCAAGTAAACTAATTTCAATATTTTCTAATTCTTTTGATACTTCTATATACTCTAAAGCTTTATTTTTTTGCATTTCAAGTGGTTCTACTTGAATTTTTAATTCACCAATTATATCATTAATACGGGATAAGTTATCATTTGTTTTGTCTAGTTTTCTTAAGGCATCTTCTTTTCTTCTTTTATATTTAAGAACACCTGCTGCCTCTTCAAATATTACTCTTCTCTCAATAGGTTTACTATTTAATATTTCTTCTATCTTACCTTGCGAAATAATATTAAAGCTTTCCTTTGCAACACCACTATCTAATAATATATCTGTAATATCTTTTAAACGACATTTTTCGCCATTTATATAATATTCATTAGTTCCATCTCTATATACTCTTCTTTTAATTGATACTTCCGTATTAGGTAATTTTAAATAATTATCACTATTATCAAATATTAATGTTACACTAGCTATATTCATCATATTTCGTGATTTACTACCTGAAAAAATAACATCAGACATATTTCCATCACCACGAAGTGATTTTATTGATTGTTCACCAAGAACCCATCTAACGGCATCAACAACATTACTTTTACCACTTCCATTTGGTCCAACTATACATGTAATACCATTATTCATTTCTATACTAATTTTATCAGCAAATGATTTAAAACCATGTGTTCTTATTTCCTTCAAATACATAACTTCACACCCTTATTTATACAAAATATTATACACTAAAGATATCTTTATTGCAAATAAAAAGGAATAAACATATTCCTAATTATAATTCTTTTTCTTTATTCTTTACAGAAGAAATAATATCTGGTGATACATTATATGCTTTGATAAGTAATTTATAAGCCTTTAATATCTCAGCCTCTTGCATTCTTAGTTCCTTTTTAGTATCTAGTTCTAACATACCACTATCTAAAATATTTAAAGAGTTATCTATCCATTTATATAATATATACCAATCTTCTCCATAAATAATAGATATATCATTTAAAGAAATACCGAAAAATTCACTAAGTTCAAATGCAAAATTAATATTACCATATCTATGATTAATAATTCCTAATTTTTGAATTGTTTTAGTTGTGATATTTATTCCAGTTTCATGAACAAATATTCTTTCATCAATATATATTTTTTTAGGATTAAAACTTGTATCTATTTGCTCCTTGTTTCCAATAATATAATGTACTTTTGATGAATCTACATAACTATAATACCCTTTGGGACATATAGTATTTTCATATTCAGGTCCAAAATAATAATTTATTTTCTTTAAATCATTATGATTACTACCAACCATTATGACATCAATTTTATCTTTATATTTATGGGCCATTTCTATAATTTTACTTGAAATATATTGATATGCATTTGCAACTAACTTGGAATATAAAATATCTTTATTCATATAATTAGTACCTTCTATATTATCAAAACAAATAACATTACCGTTTCTCCATACCCAAGATTGAGCTAATAATATCTTTTGATTTTGATTAATCAAATACGTACAAAATATTCTACCTTCATTTATTGAATGAATTAAACAATCATAACCATTATCATTTAATGTTTGACAACAATTAGTATATGAGGATTCTCCAACTAATAAAGCAAATGGATCATCTCTTCTAAGTATCTCACCAATAACAATATAATTTGTATCATCTATGTTAATATTTATAGATTCTTTTATTCGAGGTATCATGGATATTTTTTGATTTTTCATACCCTCATACAATTCTTGATATTCATCAAATTTACTTTGACTTGTTATACCAGCCTTTTTTACCATTTGTTCAAACTCATAATTACCCTTATTTACATTAAAGAAAATAGATTCACATAGATATCTATATGCATCATGATAAGAAAAGTCATCATTACCCATTTCCAGATAATAATGTTTTATTTCATAATATCTAGAAATAACCTCCTTAAAATTTATTCTATAATCTTTTTTTGAAATAATAATTTTAATATTTTTTAAAAAGAAATTTAAAATATTTTCATCATATTCTATATATAAATCTTTAAATATTTCATTTAAATTATTATAGGTAATCTGATTTTCTAAAGTAGAAGACAAAATATAACTATTAACACTTTTTATATTTTCATCTAATAAACTATCCTTTAGTATATACATATCTGTGTTTGCTACAAAATAATGATTTTTAAAAAAGTCATTAATTTTTTTACCTAATCTATTTTTTAAACTTTTAATATTTTTTACATCTTCACTATTCATAATACGTTTTAAATAGTCACTAAAATCACTAGGTATATTTACTTTGTCATCTAATAAAAAACATTTTTCATCTACCTTCGTAAAATACTGTTTAATATTACTTGGCATACTTAAATACTGCCTACTATTAAATGCGTAATTATAAAAAAGGGCTTTTTTTAACAATTCTAAACGGTGATAACACCTATTATCATTTTCAAATAATCCAAAGAAAGATATTATATTAGGAATTAAATGTTCACATTCTAAATTAGGAGAATTAAAAATATCAAACCATTTTATTTTTCTCATCATTTTAACACTATATTTAAGTATTAAATCATTATTTAAACTATTAAAAATTGTTCCATTTGGCAAATTACTAAAACGCGTTCTTGGAAATAAATTATCAAACTTTATAAGTTCTTTTTCATAACTAGAATTACTTTGTCTACTATTAAATACCATTGAATCTACTACATCTTTAAACATAGAATTTTCTTCATACATTTTATATATTTTTTCTTTATCTAAATTATATATGTGTCTATTTTTGGTTAATATTTTATATATTCTATCAAGTATTTCATTATTACGTATATTTTTAATGTTTAATAATTCCTGATATTGATAATATCTATCATATATAAACACTTTAACATCATTATTTTGAATAAAAATATTTTGAATAATATCTGTTGCATTTGTTAGACTAGATGGAAAAGATATTTCTTTTAAATTTAAACAACCATCAAGTACATTTTCAAAAATTTCTTTTATTGATGATGGCAATAATAATTTAGTTAATGATTCACAATCTTTAAAAGCATGATGACCAATACTAATAACCTCACCTAAATTGATAGAAGAAAGACTTTTACAACTATCAAAAGCATATGAACTAATTTCTTTTATAATACCTAACATTTCTATATTTTGTAAATTCTTACAATTGGAAAAGGTATATGTATTTATAGTATGAATTTTTTGAGGAAGAACGATTTTCATAAGTTTTACACAGTTAGAAAAAGATGATGCTCCCATAGATTCTAATGAATTAGGAAGATTTATTTCTTTAAGACTTATGCATCCATTAAAAACATTATCACCAAGTGCTTTAAATTGTCCATGAAACTTAACTTGTTTAAGACTTCGACAATCTTGAAAAACACCAAAAGGTAATTTAGTAACCTGTTTTGGAATATCAAATGTTACTAATCCCGATTTAGAAAAACAACTACTTTCTAAAAAATTAATAGATGCTGGTAAATCAATATGTATAAGATTTACACAATTGTAAAAACAGCCTTTATCAATTAATAATAAATTATTTGGTAAATTAATTAAACTAAGACTTTTACAACCATTAAATGACGCTTCTCCTAATGTTTTTATAGAATTAGATAACTTCACTTCTTTTAAATTTATACAATCTTCAAATATTTTATTTGGTAATTTTACTATGTTTGCATCTATTGTAGCAAATTCTAAAGACTTACATTTACTAAAACACTCTTTACCTATTTCTGTAACATTACTAGAAATGTTAATACTCCTTAAATTTAAACATCCCATAAAAGCACCTTTACCAATTGTCTTAATTGATTTTGGTATATCAATAGATATTAAATTAGTACCATTTACAAAGGTATTATCTTCAATTATTTCTATATTTTCTGGTATAATAATCGTTCCGTTTATAATTTCGGAATTACTAACTGATAATAATCTATTTTCTTTTACTAACATTACTACACCCTCTTCAAATATTAATAATATATTATAGCACTAAATGAAAAAAAATAAAGTAGTTATCTACTCTATTTTATGCTAGACTTTATAAATGAATCAAAAAGAGGATGACATTTAGTAGGTCTACTTTTAAATTCTGGATGAAATTGACATGCTATAAAATGTTTATGAGTCGGTATTTCAATTATTTCCATTAAATTACGCATTGTATTGATACCAGAAAATACCATACCATTTTTCTCTAAAATTTCTTTATATTCGTTATTAAATTCATAACGATGACGATGTCTTTCTAATATTATCTCTACATTATAATCCTTATATGCAAGTGTATCTTTTTTTAGTTTACATTCATAATTACCAAGTCTAAGTGTTCCACCCATATCAGTAATTTTCTTTTGTTCTTCCATTAAATCAATAATAGGATTTTTTGTATTAGGATTAAATTCCGTTGATGATGCATCTTCTATCTTACATACATTTCTAGCAAATTCAATTACTGATAACTGCATGCCTAAACATATTCCTAAAAAGGGAACATTATTTTCTCTTGCATATTTAATAGCCATTATCATACCTTCTGTACCACGACTACCAAATCCACCCGGTACAATAATTCCTTTTACATCTTTAAATTCTTCATCTAAATTAGTACAAGTTTCTAATTTTTCTGAATCAATCCACTTAATATCAACTTTTGTTTTGTACTTATATCCTGCATGTCTCAAACTTTCAGCAACTGATAAATAGGCATCATGTAACTCAACATATTTACCAACAAGGGCAATAGTTACTGTTTTATTTAAATGATTAACCGTTTCAACTAAATCTTCCCAATATTTAATATCTATTTTACCGACATTTAGTTTAAATTGCTTTAAAACAATTTCATCTATTTTTTGATGATAAAAATTAAGAGGAATTTGGTAAATATTTGGTACATCGATAGCTTCTATTATATTCTCTTTTGGAAGAGAACAAAACATAGAAAGTTTACTTTTAATTCCATCATTTAAATGTTCAGGAGTTCGACATACAATGGCATTAGGTTGAATACCCATATTTCTTAAATCTTTAACTGTATTTTGTGTAGGCTTTGTTTTTAATTCACCAGAACCATATATATATGGAATCAAAGTTGTATGGATGAAAAAAGTATTTTCTGATCCCTTTTCATATTGAATTTGTCTTAAAGCCTCAATAAAGGTAAGTGATTCAATATCACCAACTGTACCACCTATTTCAGTAATAACAATATCAGCTCCAGATGATTTACCGGCCTCATATACTTTAGACTTTATATAATCCGTAATATGTGGAACCATTTGGACAGTACCACCTAAGTACTCCCCTCTTCGCTCTCTACTAATAACATCAGAATAAATACGTCCACTTGTTATATTAGATGTATAATTTAACTCTTCATCAATAAATCTTTCATAGTGACCTAAATCTAAGTCAGTTTCACATCCATCATAGGTTACAAAAACCTCACCATGTTGAATGGGATTCATAGTTCCAGGGTCAACATTAATATATGGGTCAAATTTTTGCATAAACACTTTATAACCTCTTGCTTTTAAAAGTAAGGCTATACTTGAAGCTGTAATTCCTTTTCCAAGTCCAGATACAACTCCTCCAGTTACAAATACATATTTTGTCATAAAAAAACACCTCGAAATTCTAGAGAGTTTTCATAGGCTCTCTTAAATTATAGCATAACAAATCAAAAAAAGGAATTAATTTTTAATTATTTTATTAATTCCTGAATTTTAATTTGAAATTCTGTTTTTAATTAACAAACTGAAATAAGTCCTGCTATAATATATTTTATGTTTCCTTGCAATAAGGAGGTTTTTAAAATGGAAAATTGGAAACATTTAACATTTGAACAAAGAAAGACTATTTCTTCTGGAATATC
>URIY01000014.1 GCA_900547995.1 uncultured Mycoplasmatota bacterium | reverse complement strand
ATGAAATTTTCTCTTTTTAATATACCTATTTTTTTATTAGTGTCTCCAAAACAGGGTTCACATCATGTTGAGAATATTTTTTTATTATTTATTTAAAACAGTATAGCTTATATTTTTATTAAATATAAGTTCATCACTTTTTAAAAGAGTTTTAATACCACATTTGTAATTATAATATTTTAATTCATTATCTTGTATAAAATAAATATAATCGTCAATATATTTTACCGAAGTAATATCATAAATATTGAACAAATATATCTTAATTTTTGGTTCATCTATATAACTTAAGTATAATTTATAATAGTTATCTTCTTTTTCATATGTATAAATTAAATCATAATATGTATCTTGAAAAATACTATTAGATATATAATTTCTATTTTCAAATAATCCAAATTGTTCTTTTATTATTGCTTCATTATATGTTAAATCTATCCATTTATTATTATAAAAATACTTAACTTTATCTATATTTCCTATTCTCTCGACTCTTTTTTTATCAATATTAATCTCATATTGCTTTTTATTTTCTGTATCTAATAAATATAAAGAATGAGAATTAATACCTTGAATAATTGAGTCAAATGATATTTCATAATCACTTTTAATTTCAAATATTTTATTATTATCCATATTAATAACATAAAATTTATCAAAATCATAAGTTTGGTTATAATCAGCAGTTATATAATAATTATTAATAAATAAACTAATATTACGATTATATATATCTGTGGAAAAAATATTTTTATTAACAATTTTGTTATTAATTATAGAAAGACCCCTATAATTTGTAATAGCAACCTTATAGTTATCCACCATATTATCATAATTAATCATTAATAGATTATCTTTAACATAGTTTTGATTATTATCATTAAACTTATTTATATCATACTTTTTACTTAGTTCATCTTTAAAAGTTATTAAAGTAGTTGGAATATCTTTAATATTATGATAATAAATTAACTCATTATCTTTATTACATATAATATCATATATTACTTCGTCATTATTAAATATTGGCAAAATACATTCCATATTATTATCAGAATAATATTCTATCTTTTTAAGATTATTTTGGTGTTTAAATTTTTCATCTACTATAAAAATATATAATTTATCTTTATGAGATACTTGAAATAAATACTCACTTTTATTCTTTTTTGTTTCTATTATTTCAAAAGTATCATTACCATTTATTATTTTATACATAGTACTATAACTTTTATTTTTTATTACTATCTGTAATAATAAGTATATAAAGATTAATACTACTAAAAACAAACATCTTTTTTTCATATATCACTACCTCTAACTAAATTATATAATATATTTTTTCTTTTATCAACAAAAGAAAAAACTGCATTTGCAGTTTACTTCACAGTTCTTAATCCATATTTTCTTTTTTCTTCCATCATATATTCAGTAATTGCCGTTTCGATTTCATCACTTGCTGATTTTTGAATTTTGGATAATTTGATGAATTCTTTAGCAGTATCAATATAAATTTTAGTCCAAATAATTCCTGTTCTAACCTTTAAATCATTAAACAAATCAGGTGTTACAGCAATAAAGAAATATCCAAATAATACTCTTTTTTGAGCAAGTAATATTCTTCTATTTGTAAGCACTACAACATAAGTTGAGATAAAATCTAATAATGTATCATTTTTTTGAGCAACAAAAACATAATTAACAATTTCCCCAGGATTTAAGTGTTTTTCTACTACTTTGCAATGTGATTTTAAACGCCATCCTACTGTTAATGGGTATCTTTTTTTAAACTCTTTTAATTTACTATAAACTATTTGTTCCATACTATTCCTCCACTAAACCATTTTTCTCAAAAAACTCAATTAATCCTTCTTTTTCAACATAACCTGGTTGTTCACCTATTTTTTCACCATTTTGAACAATTGCAAGATATGGAGTACCAAATGTACTTGTTTTTCTACCTAATTTTAGCAATATCGCTGCAAGTTCATTTGATTGTATTTCATCCGTATTAATATAATAATAATCTATATTATACTCTTTAGCAACCTCTTCTAAAATTGGTGATAATTTTTGACAGAATGTACAAGTTGGTCTTCCAATATATACTAGTCTTTTAGATGAACTATTAAATACTTCAATAAATGATTTAACAACTTCATTATCATCACTTGCTACATAAGGATTTGTTTCATCTTTATCAATTATTCCTGCTTCTTGAAGCAATTCAAATAAACCAACCTCATCAGTATAACCATTTTGGTCTACAATCTTTTTCCCATCTTTAGCAATTACCAAATATGGAGTACCAAAATTATTTTCATCAATGCCAACAATATCTAATACCTTTAATAAATCTTTATTTGTTAATTTGTCCGTATCAATAAAGTGATAATCAAATTGATATTTTTCACTAAGTGATTTAATTACTGGATTAAATAATTGACAATATCCACATGTTTTTCTACCTATATATATAATACTTGTCTCATTACCATTATATAAACTATCTACTTTTTTTCTAATAGAATGAGATTTAGATGTACTTATAAATTGACCTATTATCACTGTTAAAACTACGGCTAATATCATTGTTAAAACCATTATTAGCTTCTTTTTTTCATTCATTACTATTCCTACTTTCTATATGTATTATAACATATAACCAAAACAATTAAAATAAGCAAATACCATCTTTAAATGTTTTTATGTAATATTTTTTGGCAAGCCAAATCTTGATCTTCTTTAATTGCCGTATGAATAAACTCTCTTCTTATTTGATAATATGTTTCAAAACTAGGATTCATTGGAATAATTACTCTATTATCACGTTCAAATTTCTGATAATTAAGAGGAGTCATATATACTTTATTAAATTCATTTTCAACATCTTGATATAGTTTATAATCAAAAGGTGAATTAGACACTAGGATATCACCATCACTTGTCCTTTTAAAAGCTCCAACATACACATAAATATTATTAGTATGTTGGCTTTTGTAAATATACTTTCGATATGTACTATATAATATCTCATCATCTGTTAATATCTCATTTTGATTATCATTAATTAAACTTATGCATCCCAATAAATTCAAATATTCTTGAACTTCAGAACATTTTTCTAATGCTTTAAGTCTATCCCTTTTTTCCTTTAATTTTTCTATTTCCCTTTTTTTAGTAAAATACTCTTTTCTTATTTGTTTTAAAATATCTTCTGTCATTGTGTTCCCCCTAAATAAATATTAAATTACAATGATTATATCAAAAATAATATAATTTTTAAATATATTTATAGCCTCCTTTATAAATTTACGACAATATTTAAAAAAAAGCACTCAATTATGAGCACTAATACTATTTTTCTTGTTTTTTAGCATCATCTACTTGTTTTAAACCTAAATTTATGAAATATATAACTACTACCCATGCAGCAATAGTAAGACCAATTTGAAGTAGATTATACGGTATATTTATTGGCATATCCCATATACCGTGCAAAAGAGTAGGAATTAAACATATCAATAAAAATGTTTTATTATTTATATGTTCTTTTGTTAATCTACCATGTATTCCCTTAACATACATTAATGCAGCACCTTCAATAGCAGCCCATGCCACATGTCCTCCAGGAGCAAGGATGGCTCTAATTTTTAAAACTTCTAGCATAGTAGCAAAATTATATTGTAGTCCATATCTTAATATATATCCAGCCGTTTCAAAAGCGGCAAATCCAGCACCAACAGCAGCACCAATTAATAATCCATCTAATATATAGTTAGAACGTTTTTCTCTAAACAAGAAGAAAACAACAATAATTGCTTTAGCAACTTCTTCTATTAAGCCAACCATTAATGCTCCAAAATAATCAAGTTCTCCAATTGTGAAAATAGAGAAATATAATATAGCTACAATTAAGGAAAAACATCCTCCAAGTACAAAATATTTAATTATCTTATAAAAAGGAATATTTCTAAATAAATTAATTTCAAAGAAAAAGATAAGTACTGTTATCGGAACAGCAAATCCTCCAATAAATATTAAACCAGGTAAAAAGTTACTATTTTGGTAATCAACATAACCAATGTACATTACAGCAAATGATATTAAGAAAAAGATAAAAACTCTAAAATATATCCATGCACTAGCCTTTTTTAAATCTATATCTTTAGGTTTAGGAGTAGTATTTTTACTACCACAAACAAATACTTCATCCAAATCATCTTGGCTATGTTTTTTAAAAGTATTTTTAAACAAATCTTTTACAGATACATAATTTTTTACTTTTGCACCAGTTAGTTTATCCAAACTACCATATATTTTTTCTTTAGCCGTTTCTGCCATTTTCTTTTCTTGGTGAACTGGACAACCACATTTATAACATATAGTTGCTCCATCCTTGATTTTATTTCCACATTCAGAACATATAATGTCTTTAGTAGGAACTAGAGATGTACCACAATGTGGACATTTTTTGGCCATACTGCTTACCTCTCCATTACAATTTTTACATTTTATTAATGCCATATTTTTCTCCTCCTTATTTTAACGAATCTATTATTTCTTTTACATATTTAGCTATCTTTGCGTCTTGTGAATTCAACTCCATTGATTCTACTACATAAAGTAAATTATTATAATTAAATGCATAACTACTATCTACAATTGACTGACCATCTAAAGTATAGCTAATTTGTATTTTATATACTGATTTATTACCCATCATTTCACTAGTTATATCAGTTATAACCTTATAATCTTCAAGATTGCTTAATATATCCATTGCCTTTGACAAAAAAGAATATGGAGCATATCCATCAATTTTTGATATAACAATATATGGATAATCAGGTACAGTATTTCCTATTGATTTTGCTACATAAACAAGATTCGTTGAAGTATCTCTTTTTACATCATAATTTTTAGGATAATTAAATGTAACACCAAGTGTACTATCAGTATAACTTTTATATCCCATACCACCATTTTTACTTATCATATTAAAGACAAAAAATATTCCAATTGCAGCAACCACTATAATAAGCAAATACTTTAAATTATTTCCAGAAATAACTTTATCTAGATTACTATTACTCACGCTATTGTTTTCACTCTTAAGTTCATATCCACAGTTTGGACATACCTCAGCTTTATCACTTATATCTTTTTTACATTCTGGACATTTTATTAATGCCATAACATCACCTTCCTTTTTGTTACCAATTATATAAAGATAAATACAATTATTATTTTAAGTATAATATATTAAATATATTTTTTTAATATATGTGTCAACTAGTCATTGACAATTTTGGCAATTGAAATAATTTAGATAATTTGTTATATTATTTATGGTGATAAAAATGACTTTTAGTGATATATTAAATAAATATATGCAAGATATTGGATGTAGTGCTAAAGAACTTGCTAATGCATCATCTCTTTCACAATCAATTATTAGTAGATATAAAAATGGTTAAAGAATACCTACTAATGACAATTTAAAAAAAATTAGTGATGGATTACAGAAAATATCTAACAAAAAATTCAATAGTAATGATATATTAAAAGAATTTAATAATATAATAAATAAAAATGATATAGACTTTGAAACTGTTAGAAATAATCTTAATACTCTCATAAATACTCTAAATATAAACGCAAATGAATTATCCAAATATTTAAATTTTGATGCATCATATTTATCAAAAATAAGAAGTGGTAATAGAATACCTTCAAATAAAAAAGAATTTATTAATACAATTACCAACTTTATATTTAAGAAAAGTAATAATGAAGAATATCAAAATAAATTATGTACTATTATGAATGTAAAAAAGGAACTTAGTATAGATATAATTAAGATTTGGTTAATGACAAATAATAAACAACAAAGCAATGAAATAAATAACTTTTTAGAAAAACTAGATAGTTTTGATTTAAATAATTATATTAAGGCTATAAAATTTGATCAATTAAAAGTCCCATATGTTCCCTTTTACAAGGTTAGAACCAAAAACTATTTTGGTATAGAAGAGATGAAAAAAGGTGAACTTGACTTTTTTAAAGGAACGGTACTATCTAAGTCAAAAGATGATATTTTTATGTGTAGTGATATGCCTATGGAAGATATGGCTGAAGACATAG
Source organism: uncultured Mycoplasmatota bacterium (assembly GCA_900547995.1). GTDB lineage: Bacteria > Bacillota_I > Bacilli_A > RF39 > UBA660 > UMGS1045. The sequence continues at coordinate 30,765 of URIY01000014.1, read as the reverse complement.
AATTTGGTAAGAAGTGGATGTTTGCAATTGCGATGAGTTTAAAAAAAGGTCTTCATCTTAATATTATTCATAATTTAGATAGGCCTTTTAAAGAAATGATGTTAGGGCTTGAAAGTTGGATTCCCATTTATATGACAGGACAAGTTTCACCATATTATTTACCTGAATCAAAAAATACAATTTATCAACATATTAATTATGTATCAGGTAGTGTTGCCTTAACAGGTGAATGTATTAAAGGTTTTCATGATAAAGGAAAATACTATATAACAAATAATAAAAAGGAAATTAATTACTATAAACAAAAAGCAAGTTTATTAATAAAAAAGGCTAATCCTTTGATGGATATATATAGAGAAGAAAATAAAAATAATTATCAATTATTTTTACTAAATGATAAAAAAGTAATTGATCATCGAAAAAGATATTTTTCTTCATTACCTTTATTTACAATACAAGATGATTTACTTATATCTATATTAAAAAGAAATAAAATATCTAATAAGGATATAAAGGAAATAGTTACATATAAAAAAGAAGAAGAAGAAAATATTAAATTTATTTTAGATAACAATACTATAGATGATAATATTTACAAATTTACCAATGAAGAATTTAATAATGATGATGTCTATTTATCTTTAGAAAATATTTTTTATAATAAAAAAATTAAATATACATATGATGAATATTTAGAACATTTCAAGTCAACAATAAATTTTTCTAAACATAATAAAAATTATAATATCATTTTTAACAAAAATAGAACCTTTAAAAATATTAATATAACCATATTAAAAAATAATTATGTTATTCTATCTAAAAATGAAAGTCCTACCATTCATTTTATCATAAAACATCCTAAATTAATTTCAGCAATCGATACTTTTGATCCCGTAGTTACAGAAAAATAAGAGAACTTTATGTAATTCTCTTATTTTTATTTAAAACTAACATATGGAATGCCGAGTTTTTTATAAATAGTTGAAGCCCTTGGTAAATGAAGAAGTCTTGCGAATAAAAGGTTATAAAATTCATCAATTAAGATAATTGAACATAAAGTAAAACTCATAATTAGAAAGGCTTTTTTATTCATTTTACTTGCTAGAAAAAAGCAAAATGGTATTATACCATATATTAATAATAAACTTGATAAACCAAAGAAAGTAGCACTTCTAAGGCAAACAAAGCCACCTATATTACCAAAATTTAATATTTCAGAGTTATAGTCCCAGCATCTAAGTCCATCTCCTAAAATATACATTCCAAGACCTGAAAAATATTCTAATATTCCGCAAGATATAAAACTAATTAAAAATACTAACCAAGGTTTATTTTTTAGTTTATATGTAAGTAAATATATCATTATTGATCCTGTTGCATATATATTTATCCATGGTAAAAAATTACCTCCACGCCAGTAAAACCCTTTCATACCACCATTAAAATAATAAAATATAAATTCATATAAAAAGCCAAATACACCTGCTATAACTACTATTAAACAAATTATACCTATCATTGTTATTGTATCAAAAGAATATTTTGGATCAACATAACTTTTTAAAAACTTTTTCATACTACATACTTTCCCCTAATACTATTTTAAAAGTGATTTTGCATATTTATCATATTCATTTAATTTATCAGTACTGTTTAAATAAATTTTATAATTATTTAAATAATCACTTGCAGATTCAAAATCATAAATAAAATTAGTATTAATTTCACTACATAATAAGGCTTCTATATAACTTTTAAGCCCATCACTTGCATTAGTATTAATCAAATCAGTAATGGCATATGCAAAAGTTTCTTTAGGACTATTTAGTAATTCATTATATATATCCTTATTTTCATTAATATAATCATATGGATTAGAAGATTCTAATGGTCCACTTATGACAATTACATTTATTTTATCTTCTATATCTTTATTACTTATAGCATTATTTTTTATATTGTTACACCCCGTTACAGTTATTAAAATCATAATAATTAACAACAATATGTTTTTTTTCATCTATATATTCCTACTTTCTAACTATATATAATATAACATACTTTTTTGTAAATTAAAATGATTATATATTTTGATTATAAATTATCTTTTATAGTAGGTATTAATTCATATAAATTATAACCTAACAAATTATCAAAATATTCTTTTAATTTCATTGTTTGTTCAAGATGATAATGAGTCTTTGCAAATACACCATGTCTTAATAATAAGTCTATCATTCTTTTTTCCACAGTTAATGTTTTAGTTGTACACATCAAATCACATAAATTAATTATTTTTTCTTCTATACTATATTCATTCTTTATATATTCTTTTACAAAACTATAATACGGATTAGACTTATCTGTTTCATCACGGTCATTAGATATACAATCTATATCATTATTTAGAAAAGAATGTTTGATACAAATACCAGCATACTGTTCATCATATCCAAGTTTTTTTATATAATTATAACCATTTATAGCATGAGGAAAAACTCCACCATGTTCATTAAATTTTTTACCTATGTCATGAATATATCCAAGTGCTACAACTTTATCTATATCTATGTAACTTAATGTCTTTTTAAATCTTACAATCGTTTTAAAGTCTCATCTTAATTTATTAGTATATTTTACTAAACTAAATGTTTTAATTTAAGCAAAGGGAGATATATCTATAATACTTTTCATCACTTTTAACAGATTGAACTAGATATATTTTCGCTTAAAATTAATTCTGCTTTTTTAACAAAGTAATTAGAATTATCTATTGGCAAATTATATCTATTTATATCATTTTTTAATTCTTCTACCGAATTATATTTCCTTTTAATATGTTCACATTCGGATTCCATTTCTATAAAAATATATTTATCATTTACTAATTGTACTACCAATTCTGTTTCTTTGTTTGCATATACTATGCATCTATCATATATATTAAATAGTTTCTTGTAATTTATTGATTCCATAAATCCAATAGCTTTTTCTATATCAATGACTGGGCATTCTACTTTTCCCTGTTCTAAGATATCACCATTGACATCATATTTTTTATATTTATAAAGTAGTTCTTTTTTTATATTAACTATATCTCTAACTAAAATACACTTTTTAAGAATTTCTAATTTAGACAATTTCGATAAATCAATATCCTTATCTATCATATATACATCCTTTAATTCATATTTTTCTTTTATTTGAAATTCATTCTTTTCTAACTCTCTTTTTAAAACTTCATAGTCACTTTTTACCAATACAGTTATTTCTGTTTCCATTACCATAATGATCAACTCCTACAAAGATTATAGCACGTTTTTATCACTATCACTATGGCAATGGTTCAAAGTATCTAAAAATATTGTAAATACTATGTTTTTTGTGACTACTCTTCTTTCTAGATACTTTATCACAATGTATTTAATAATGTATCTAAATAACTTTCTTAATTTTTGATATAGAAAAAGCCTTTATTTCAAGGCTTTTAACTACTTACCACAGCATTGTTTATATTTCTTGCCAGAGCCACATGTTCGACCTCTTTTGGTATTATCTGTACTATATGATACTATTTGTACCATGTGTTATCCTAGGTAATACAAGGTCTGAGCACGTTTGATACTATGTGATACTATTTGTACTATTTGTACTATGTGTTCTCCATATTTTGCAAACAAATTGCAAACATTGTTTGCATTTCGTTCTCCAAAACATTTATTTAAAGTTTCAACATTGTATAATAACAACTTATACAAGCAATTAAATTATACTATAAAATAAAAAAATAATCAACACGCCCCATTATCTAAAACTGGACGTGTTGATTTTTTGCTAATATTCTAATATTTGATATTCTGATATTTCATTAATAATTTCAGAATTCATAGTTTTGTCAAAAACATCTGATGCTCTCCTTCTTGAAATATCTGTACTTGAAATATAATAATTACCTGTTGTTTCTATATTACTATGACCAAGTATATCAGCAACTTCTCTTATCTCTACGCCATTATTAAGAATTTTTGTTGCATAACTTCCTCTTAAATCATAAAATCTACATTTTTCTATTCCTAATTCTTTATGAATAATTTTAAATGGATAGTTGATTATATCTGTACCTTTATAATCACCATCCTGTTTAGTAAAAACTAAATTCAAAGGTTCTTTGTCTTTAGTTTCTTCTGTTATTCTTACTATTCTTTTTTCTATTACTTTATCATATTGATTCTTCACATCTTCTAAATAATAATAAATATATTTTCTTCCATATAATTTTTTTAAATAATCTTGTTTTGTTTTATAGTTTTTTAATGCACTTAATAATGTTGGACTTATATATACCAACCTATCTCCATTTAATGTTTTTGGACTACCTAAATACCATCTTCCCAATTCATCTTTAGGTTTATCATATACACTATGACAAACATGTATTATTCCATTTTCAAAATCTATATCTTCCCATGTTAAAGCAAACACTTCACCTGTTCTCATTCCTGTAAAACAAGAAGTTAAAAAAGAACAAGTAAAAGTATCATCATACCTAAATCTAAATAATATTTTATTTATCTCTTCTTGTGTATATAAATGTTTTGGATCTTTCTTTGTAATTTCCATTTTAGGTAATCTTAATGTTAAAGCTGGATTGTATTTTAAAAAACCATATAAATTACAAGCATCTCTAAAAGTTCCTTTTAACACTTTTAATATATTTTTAAAATAAGACCTTGAAAAAGAATACTCATCACAAATTTCTGTAATAAACATATTTAATCGCACACTTGTTATTGTAGATAATCTATATATACCTAATTTAGGTTTTATATATTTTTCAATTATTACTGAATACTTACGTATAGTATTATATTTTAAATTTGACTTACAATAATTATCCAACCAATAATCTAAATAATCAGAATATGAGAGTTTACATTCTTTAAATGGTACACCAGCATTTATATATTCAGTATAAGCAAGATTACCTGCTTCTTGTGCTTCTGCTTTTGTTTTAAATCCAGATTTATTAATGAATTTTCTTTTTCCACCCTGTGGAGCTATTTCAAATTGATATTGATATACATTTCCTCTTTTTTTAATATTTACTTGTGACATAATTAATCCTCCAAATTAAATATTTCTAATTTCTTTATTTCATTCATATTTGAAAGGTCTTTTCCTTGATTTATTATTAAAAAGTGTTCTAAGGATTGTTTTAATACTCTTACACTCCTTAGTTTTATTGCTGGAAGAAATCCTTTATCAATTAATTTATAAACATAATTAGGACTAGTATGCAAAATTGTAGCAACTTCTCTTACTGTATAAACCATTGTTTCATTCATATATATTCCCTTTCTTACTCAAATTTCTTGTACTACATAAACTACTCCAATAAAAAAACAACTTTTTATTAGTTGCCTTATACACTTCTTAAAACTGCATGAATATAATACCTATCTGTTTTTTGTCTATTTGATTCATGAGAACAAGAATATAATGTAATAATTTTATCCGTTGTTGCATCAACTAACACACCAGTATTATAATTACTTTTTTCTTTTACTAATTCAATATAGGAGTTAAATTCTTCAATTGAATTAAATGATTGATTATACGATTCAGATATAGTGCTATCTAAATATGCACTAAATATTTCTGCTTCATAATTTCCGTTTGGTGTGTATAAATAAAAAGTATTATTTTCATTATAAAAATCTTTGTTCATATATTTATATAATTCTCCAAACATACTTCCATTTTTAGTATGATGACCATAAATAAAAGTATTATAATCTGTAAAATCATTTGATGATTGATAATCAGCAAATATACTTCCAAGTGAATTCCATTTTTTATCGTAAGAATGATTTAAATAATAAGAATTATTATTTCCTTGAACAACAGGATAATTCACTTGTGTACCTTCTATTACTATCCATCCTATAACATCAGAATTGATTTTTTTTAATTCATTAAAATCAACTTCAAAAGATGGTTCTTCAGAAGGTACTTCTGGTATTTCTACTAATTCAATTAATTCTTCTTTTATTTCTTCAGAGGCAGTTAATTCTTTTTTTATTTCATTAATCTTATATAAACTAAAACCTAACATTGCTAACAATATAAATAATAATAAAACTTTAATTGCTTTCATATATTATCTTTCCAGTTCCTCCTCTTGCTCTTTTTCAATAACATCATACTTTTTAAAAAACTCTAACATCTCTTCTTGGTTTTCTAACTCTTCATCTTCAAAGTATTCCATAATTGATTCTTCAAGATTTTCTCTTACTTCACCCATATAGTTTTCCTCATCACTCACATTATATTCATTTAATAATTTATTCCATTCTTGATCAGTACAATTATCAATATAATTAGTCAAAGAATCACTTAATTGATTTTTTAAGATTTCAGTTTTAATATTTCTAATTTTATCACGCATTAAATCATCATACCAATATTCTGTTTCATCTAATATTTTCTCTACACTATTAATCATATCTTCTGTAAGTTCTTCTTTTGTTGTTCCGTTTATTTCATATAAAAAGAAAGCAATTATAAATTCTTGACTATTAGTTCTATATGCTTCTCTTATATAATCCAAATTTTTTGATATTGCCTCTTTATTTAATGACATTTAAATTTCTCCTTTTCTATAACAAAATAAAAAGGATTAGTATTATTCATACTAATCCAATCTTATTTTTAAATTATTTATTAACTGTTTCTTTTAATGCAGAACCAGCTTTGAATGATACTGCTTTTTTAGCAGGAATGTGTAAAGGTTTTTTAGTTAATGGATTAATTCCATCTCTTGCTGCTCTTTCAGAAATTTTAAAAGTTCCGAATCCAGCAACTGCAACATCATTGCCTTTTCCTAACTCTTCTTTAAACAATTCAAACGTACCTTCATATACTCTAGCAACATCTGCTTTAGTTAAACCAGTCTTTTCTGCTAATGCTTCAATAATTTCAGCCTTTTTCATTCAGATTCACCTCCTGTATCTTCTGATAATTTAATTATAACACACAATTCTACAAAATGACTTATTTTTCTATTTCATCTTGTTCTTTTTCTTGTTGAATTTTTTTTTCTTCTTTTTGTTTTTCTTCAATAAGTTTATTCTTGCGTTCTGATTCTTCTTTTATTTTTATAACCTCTTCTTTAATGTAATCATTAAACACGTCATCTTGTGAATGTACCAATTCATGAACTTTAAATATCTCTTCATTAGTTATATCTTTAATATCTTTATTCATATATTCATAAATAGCTAATGCAGTTTCTATTTCATATTCACTTCTATTATTAAACATAATTAATAAACTTCTAATATAATCAGTATTCATATCATTATCCTTTCTAACATAAAAAAATTCATACAAATTATTATTCGTATGATTCATACATATTTTTAAATATATCACCAGTTATACTTAAAACATCTTGCATTAATATAATATCCTTGTTTTCTAATTTTATTATTCCTTCTATTGGATCTATTTTTTTAATAATGCCATTAACTGTTTCATAACTACCACCTTCTTTTGTTTTATCTTTTACGAAGAAAGTAATTGTTATTTCATTTCGTTCTTTTATATTTTCATTCAAATATGCTAATTTTGAATTTAATAAATCTTTCAGTCCATCATCAACTTCTATTTTTTTGTCTGTTAATCTAGCAGTTTCTCTTATTTCTGCATCATATCCAGTTAAAGCTGCAAAAGGAGCAAATTGTGCTGCACGTGATTCAACTCCTAAATTTGCATGTTTAGATAATGGTCTATTTAAATCTATAATATCTGTGTAATCATTCATTATCCTTTATGACCTCCTACTTCACGATTTCTTTCAATTGCAGTTGCTCCTTCCTCTAAATTCATTCCTTTTAATATTGCATTTTTTCCATATCTTCTTTTTAATTCTAAGATTGTTTTTTGAATTTTAGCATCTTCTTTTTCACGTTCTATTTGTTTTTTATTTAACTCATCTTGTTCCTGATAATTCGTAAACAAATCTAATTGTTGCCTTTGTGGTTTATTCTCTACCTTATCCTCACTTACTACATTACTTGCAACTAAATTAATTCTTCTAACTAATAAAATAGGATTTGTTATTCTATCATACAACTTTAAAACTTCATTCATTATTATTGTTGTTGATGAAGTTTTGTGGTCAATATTAATAGTACCGTGTGCATGTTTAGGAATCTTTCTCCCATACATATCAGTTGTTATTTCACCATTATATAATTTACTAATTTTAGGATTTGTTAAATTATCTATATCATAACCTATTGTTAATACAAATTGACTTGCTTTTAATTTTTTTTCTACTAAATCAAGAACGAGATTATCTACCATTTCTTTTACAATAAGTTTTGTCTTTTTATAATCATAAGGACAATGTAATACTTGTCCTGAACTGATGCTGTTTGATGTTGGTTTATAACTTTTTGCTTGTTCAATAGTGCACGGTTCATAACCCCAAGCATGATCTATTAAAAATTCTGCATTTACACCAAACAATTTAAAAAGTAAATCTTCATTATTTATTGACATCCTTGCAACATCACCCATTGTATACATTTTATTATCTTCTAATTTTTTTGCGTAACCTTTACCTATTCTCCAAAAATCTGTTAGTGGTTTATGATTCCATAATTGTTCTTTAAATTTTCTTTCATCTAAAGTAGCAATTCTAACGCCAAATTCATTAGGTTGCATTTTTTTTGCAGTAATATCCATTGCAACTTTTGCCAGAAACATATTAGTACCAATTCCAGCCGTCGCTGTAATACCTGTTGTGTTGTAAACATCTTCAATCATTTTCATAACAAGTTCTTCAGCTGTCATTTTATAAAATTTTAAATAATTAGTAATATCACAAAATACTTCATCAATTGAATAAACTAAAATATCTTCTGGTGCAATATATTTTAAATATATATTGTATATATCTGTACTATATTTCATATACAATTTCATACGAGGAACAGCTTTAATAAAATCTAATTCTAAACTACTGTCCTTAATTAGTTCTGAATTTATATAAGATTTACCAATAAATGGTTTATAATGATTATCCTTTTTTCTTTGATAGTTTACTTCTCTTACTTTTTGTTTAGCTTCAAATAATCTCGCTCTTCCTGATATACCGTAAGATTTTAATGATGGTGAAACGGCCAAACAAATCGTTTTATCTGTTCTCTCTTCATCTGCAACAACAAGGTTAGTGTCTAACGGATCCAAATTTCTCTCTCTACATTCTACTGAAGCATAAAAACTTTTTAAATCTATGCACATATAAGTTTTATCCATATACTCACCACCCTAATTTTTGCTATTCACATCACTTCTTCTATTAAATCTTCTCTAATATTATACCACGAAAAAAGCAGATAATAATTTTAATCTGCTCTATAAATTGTAATTTATCTATTTGCTTAATATTACAGTTAATGAATCATTATCAATATTTGTTAATTCATAACTTTTTTCATTTATTTCAATATTAAAATAATGCCCTGGATTATATAAAATTTTTGCAATGTTATTGTTATTATTATCCAATAATTCCAATTCATATTTAGGTGATGGCAATGTTACAGCACCTGTCCATACTTTAGAATTATTTATTACCGATAAAAAGGCATTTATTTCTTCTGCATCTGTAATTGATTGCTGTCCTTTAATCTTTATTGTTTTTGTTTTTGATACAGTATCCTTTATTATATTTGGTAATTCAAGAGTACCTTGTTTTTGCAATGTAAATGTTCCAAAGTTATTGTCACAATACATAACTGCTATTAAATCTTTTTCTTCACCTAATTTACAAATTATTTCGTTGTTTGTATCATAATTTAATACTATTTCATTATTTTTATTAATTTTAAATTCTCCTTTTACTTCTTTTCCGTTATCAAAAAAAGCAAATTTATTTTTTCCTGTTCCGTGAAAATTAATAAAGGAGTCTTTAATATACTCATATTCTCCCTTATTATTTATTTTAGTTAATGTCCAAGCAGTTTGAGTCGTCTTTAATAATTCTATAGTATCTCCACATAAACAACCTTCACAACATTCATTACTATCTTCATTCAATTTATTTTCATCATTATTATTTCCTTTGATACACCCAGTTAAACTCAAAGCCACAAACCCACATAATAGAATACCAAAAATTTTTTTCTTCATAATTATTCCTCCTAACAAACAAATTACTATTTATCTGTTAGTTATATTATACCATGAAAAAAGCAAATCTTATATAGATCTGCTTGATAAATTGTAATTTATTAACAATTATATTCATGTATTAATTTATCTGGGAATAATTTTAAAAATTCTTTTATGGCATCAACATAATCTTTCAAATCTTCATCAGAAATATTCAAAGTTGCATCAATAATAGTGTTTCTATACATGGCAAAAACAGATTTTTTTGTTGTAAAATAGTCTGGCCTTTTTTCATTTAATTCTTTTTTAGATGTTCCTTCTGCATGTTTCAATACATTTTGTAAAAGTCTTAATTCATTAATTTTATCATAAATATCTAAGTTTTCTATTTCAAAATTGTATTCATCAAACATTTTTATACATTGATTAAGATTCTTTAATGATAAATTTTTAATATATGGATCTCCAGTATGATATTCTTGTTGAAATCTACAAATTGCCATTATAAATTGTTCTAACATTTGATAAATTACATTAATATACATTGCTAAATTTCTATACTTCATGTTTAATACAAAATAATATCTCTCTTGTCCTTTACCTTGAATTTCTAACATAGCATCATCTGGGGATAACGATTCTAATTCTTGTAAATTTTGTTCTAAATAATTTACATAATAATCTGCTTCGTTTAATGGAGTATTATAAATATCTTTAATATTATTTATATACAAATTATAAACAAAATCAATTTCTTTAATAAATTTTTCACAATTGTCATAAAAATACCACTCATCATATTTTGCTTTAGTAATATAAATCATCTCCGAATTAAATTTATTATTAGTTTTCTATTTTGCATCTAATGCATTTATATTTTTTATTTACCATATCAACAATCCTTAATTGCCACTCATAATTACAACTTGGACATTTCCACCATACTTTTTTTCCAGATCCACTCCCCACATTATTAGGAGTTAATTTACAATTTTTATCATAGTTCCAAAATTGCACTATGTCTGGATTTAAAGTTGCCAAATCATTAATTCCTTTTACAATAATTTTATTAGAACAAATAGGACAACCTGAACCATTATTTTTATCTATTATATATGCTTCGTATTCATGTCCTTTAGAACATATCCACCATACTTTTCTATGGGAATTAGGGAAAAAGTTGTTAGGTTTTAAATCTCCATTCTTTTCATAATTCCATTCTGCTGCAAGTTTAGGATTTTTTGTTAATAAATCATTATATCCTTCTAAAAGTTTAGAATTGGAACAATAAGGACATCCGTTTCCAGTATTTCTATCATCAATAGATGCTTCCCATTCATGATTTTTTTCACAAATCCACCATATCTTTTTATGAGAATTTGGCATAAAATTTTCTGGTTTTAAATCTCCATTCTTTTCATAATTCCATTCTGCTGCAAGTTTAGGATTTTTTGTTAATAAATCATTTTTACCAACGATTGCTTTTTGTCCTGCACAATATGGACAATTATGTTGGTAAAGCGTTCTTTGATGAACTTGAATTTGCCATTCATGTCCTTTAGAACATATCCACCATACTTTTTTATTACTACCTATTGTAATATTATCTGGTTTTAAATCTCCATTCTTTTCGTAATTCCATTCTTTTGCGATTTCTGGATATAGTGTTTTTAAATCATTATATCCACTTAATACTTTTTGTCCTGCACAATACGGACAACCTCCTCCAGTTGTTTTTGTTCTTGAATAAATTATAGCTTCATACTCATGACCTTCTTTACATTTCCACCATACTTTTTTTTCGCTACCATATGGTACAAATTCAGGTTTTAGTTTTCCGTTCTTTTCATAATTCCATTCTTTTGCGATTTCTGGATAATTATTAAGCAAAGATTGTTCCTTTTCGTAAAAATCTATTAAGTTATATATTTTAATTCTATCTCTTTTTATATTAATATCATAATTACATTTAGTGTTAAGAATAATATTTAATAAAATATTTATCGCCCATTCCAAATTAGTTTCTTTTCTTACATCATAAAATATATAGTTGTCATTTACTATATTTTCACTTTTAGATTCAGCTATATGATATAATTTTATATCTTGCTGTTCACAAATTAAATCTTTCATTTTATCTCTTTTTTTATCTTTATGAAAATAAATACCATCATATTCTATACCAATTTTTTTATTTGGTATAAAAATATCAATTTCTTTATTTAAAATTAATTTTGATCTAAAATTAGATTCTATTTTTTCTGATAAAAATTTCTTTAAATAAAATAAAACTGTTTTTTCAGGAACTGATATTTTTCTTTCACTACTGCAAACAGAGCATCCCATACCATATATGCGATCTAAAGGAGACATTTCATACTCATGACCTTGCTTACATATCCACCAATATTTTTTTCCAGAACCCGCCCCAACTTCACATGGATTTATTTTGTTTTTTTGAGCATTCCATTCTTTTGCGATTTCTGGATATAAAGTTTCTAAATCGTTATATCCTTTAAGAATTTTTTGATTTGAACAATATGGACAATTATTATTACTTGTTCCTGTTCTACTATTGATTACTGCCTCCCATTCATGTCCTTCTTTACATTTCCACCATACTTTTTTATTACTATTAGTTGATACATTTTCTGGTTTTAAATCTCCATTCTTTTCGTAATTCCATTCTTTTGCGATTTCTGGGCAATTATCTAATAAACTCCCTTTATTTTTTATAATCGTTTTAACTTTATTTAAACCATTATTTTTGTTAGTACATTCATTACACAAAACTATATCCTTTGTATGGCTCAAAACTCTTGCAAATTTTTTTCCACATTTACTACATATCCAATTAACTTTCACATGACTTTTGTCACCTAATAAATATGGATTAATATTATTAATATTGTTAGTTTCAAAATCCCAATATTTTTTCCATGATTGATGTAATGTAAAAACATCATTAAATCCTTTTAATCGTTTTTTTCCAGAACAATATGGACAATTTCTACCTGCTGTTCTTGAAGAAATCACTGCCTCCCATTCATGTCCTTCTTCACATTTCCACCATACTTTTTTGTTTGAATTAGGCATAAAATTTTCTGGTTTTAAATCTCCATTCTTTTCATAATTCCATTCTTTCATAAGAATTATATTATCTACTAAAGATTTTTGTTTATTCATACTATCACTTCTAATCTACAAATTACTATTTGTCTGTTAGTTATATTATACCATAATTTTTTGTTATTTTGATTTATAATAATCATTTATCTTTTGTTTTTCTTCTTGAGAAATATTTTCTATTTCTTCTCCAGATGCACGTCTTCTTTCATCATTGTATTTATCATATAAAATATATTCTTTATCATCTACTAAATATAAAATACCTCTCTTATCAAAACTAATCCAAGCAATGTTGCTCTTAGGAACATACATATAATATTCGCTATATGGTATTCTTATACAATATTCTTCTTTATTAGAACGAGATTCATCTATCATATTTTTACTAACTGATACACTTTTGATATATCCTTTTTCGCTTTCTAATGATATACCCTTTATCTTTTCTAACTCACTAGCTTTATTTTTTAAATAAGTTAAATAAGCATAACATTTATTAGTTTTAACTTTAAACCTATTCGCTTCTGCTAAAATATCATTTACTTCATCTAATGAGTGAACACCTAATTGTTCCTGAACATCTAAAAAAGTTTTTACTTCTTTAGATGGTTCTAAGTATGATGAAGATAATTCTTGTTGTTCCGTATATGATTCATATATATCTAAATATTCTAAATATAAATTACATAATGGTACTCTTAATTGTAATGTTTCATTTTCAGAAAACAATTCTTGATATTCTGACTCTTTATTAAGTATATCCTGTTTAACTTTTTCTATTTGTTCTTCTAATGTTTCATAACCAAATATCTTATTCTCATTTAAAAAATTAATAGTATCCACAAGTTGATGATAACGTCTAATTTCCATATATCTTGAATTATAATATTTAAAATACTCACTATTTACATCTAAATCTTTCATACTATATAAAATAGATTGTTTTGATCTTATTGCTAGTTCGTTATATAAAGATAAAATCTCACTATCTTCAGCACCTAATTTATATTTTTCAAAATCAATTACTGTTTGATTTTTTCTTTTTTGTTTAAAGAATTCTTTTAATTCTTCTTCACTATATCCTTCACCTAATGTTTTAATACTAACAAATCTTTCTTTACCATAAGGACGGATACGAATATTTTTTCCTAGTTTAATTTGATAACCATCATACGCTAGTCTTTCTAATAATTCATCAAAAGAAAAACACCTTGTTTTTAAATAATCAATCTTCTCTATAATTTGTTGTCGCCAAGTCTTAGTTGCTTCGTTATATAAATATTTACTTCTACCGAACCTTCCAATCTTTGGTGCATCCTCAATTATCTTTAATCCATATTCTAATGCAATCTTATCACTCATATCTCTAAGTCCATACAACCCTTCAATTGGATTCGCAAGTCTATCTTCTAATTTTCTTCCCTTCATATTAACAGCATTTATTACATAATGATTATGGATGTGTGACCTGTCAACATGTGTGGTGACTAATACTTGAAATTCTGGATATAATCTTTTAACTAATTCAACACCCATCTCATGAACCTTCTCTGGAGTTAATCCTTTTTCCTTTGGATCAAAAGATTGATAACCGTGATAACAAGTTCTACTATCACCATCTTCAGTTATATGAAATTTATCATTATTAACTTTCATTTCATAAGCAGCAAATTGAGAGGAACAATTAACTCCTGTTATTAATGTTCCTTCTCTTGTTTTTTTAGAATCCTTAATATAATTAATACAATCTATTCTACCTTGTACACCATGAACCGACCATCTAGCTGTTGTTGGTATAAGTATCACCTTCTAATGAAAAGAATTGTGAATTAATTTCACTAGCGAATTCTTTAGCTGCTGTCTTATCTTGAAATTCCATAATGATTCCAAAATTCAAAATACTATCTTCTCTATAAAATGATATTAACAAATCTTTCTGCATTGCTACATCTCTACAATTATTTATCTTTTGAATTAAATCATCTTGATTAATATCATCCAAAGAATAGGTATAAGTATGATTATTTAAATAAACTATATATACAGGTTTTTGATTAGGTCTATTTAAATTAGAAGGTCTAACTATAAAATGTTGATAATTATTATTCATAATTTTTTTATAAAAATTTTCATCAATCTTATACTTCTCAATCATACCTAATCTTTGTTGAATTCTCTTTTCTGTATTAACTGATAAAATAGATATTACTAAATTAGATAACTTACTTATCATTTTAATTATAATGATATTTTGATTACTAATAACTTCTATATCTTCTTTACCTATCATATAATTATTTAATAGTTTTTTTTGTTCTTTTAAAATTTCTCTTAATGTTTCTATAAACTTACTTATAATCTCACATAACTCTTGTTTCCCAGCCACGTCTTCTATATATATATTTTCATATATACATGCTGCTCTAATATATTCAGCTAGACAATCTCCAAATCCATATTTAATAGCTTTTTCAGTTATGATTCTTCTTTCTTCTTCGTTAAGCATAACATTAATTTTTTGTCTTCTTAATTTGCTATATCTTTCTTCTGTTGAATTCATCCAACTTTATCTTTCTTTCTTGCAATTCAAGTTTATATAATTCTAAATCTTTTAAGTATGCTCTACGAAAATATTTTTCAGCCAACCATTTAACTCCTTCTTTATTAATCATAACTCTACCATCTTTTAAATACTTATATGAATTATTAGTTTGCTTTTTCATTTCATTGACTGCTCTACCAATTGCATTTTTGCTTTTATTAAAGTATGAACGTAAATCTTTTAATGATGTGTCTTCATATTTAAATTCATAAGGAGATATATTTAATTCTGATTCTAGTCTTCTAATTTGTTTTTCAAAAAATTCTATTTCAAGATCAAGATAAAATTTTTCTTTGTTAAAATAAACTTCTTTCAACCAGTAAACAAATTCTAATTTTAAATATTCTACTACATCACCATTACGAGATACACGAAGATGCACCCAATCTTCCATTGGATGCCTTCTTCCTGCTCTTCGTATAACTTCCTCTAATTGTACTTCAGTTAAATTTAAATCTCTTTGAATTCGCCACTTCTCCATTGACTTAAATTCCATCTTAGCTCCTTTCTAAATACAAATTTATAACTGAGGTTATTCAATAGTCTTATTTTTTCTATCAAGCATGGTGTTGACACACCCATCAGCTTGTTAGGACAAACTCCTAAGACCTGCAAATAGTCTCCGACAGTTTAGTATTATTTTTTAAAATCTTTCCATTACTTTGTCAGAATTCAAGAATGGTAAAAAGTTTAAATCATTATGAAGAACAGCAGAAATTATCTCTCCAGAAGTTGCAACTTTTAATTCTTCATCATCTATATCATCTTTCATATAATGTTCTGTCAAATAATAAGCAATAGAAAAAGGACACACTTTTTCATTCTTAATTTGTTGACAAATATTAAAAATGTATCGTGCATCCTCTTCGCTTATATTAGGTTCTGCTTTATAAATTCCATCTAATATATAATAATTTTTTATATTCTTTTTGTGCCATTCAGGCATTGATTTATATCCAAATAAAACGTCCATTATTCCATCTCCCTTTCTTCATCTAATTCTAAATCATTACCTACTTCTCTTCCATCCATATACCAATCATTAAACCTTTCAGCACTCATTTTTTTTAATTGTTTTATTGTTATAGATTTATCTTCATATACTGCATTTGCTAATGATTGTCCTACTTCAATTGGATCTGTATATTCTCCACATAACTCAGAACATTTATCCAATAATACTATTAAATCTTTATTTTTTATATCTTCTTTTACATTTGTTAATCCTAAATAATAACAAAAATCATAAATATTACAATCATATTTTCCAAATACTTCTGCTAATTCTTTTAATGCTTTTATTTTATTCATATTCTATCTCCTTTTCTATTTCGTTTGCTTTTTCTTCATATTGTTTTCTATATCCTTCTAGTTTTTTATAATCAGAATCTTCTATTAATTCTACTTTTCCTTCACGGTTATAAACAAATAATTCTTTGAACATGAAATCATAAAAATCTTTTCCCTTCCAGTAATTCACATCATCAAAAGCAATTAAATCTCCATTGTCGTTTGAATATAAAACAATATCATCTACTTTGTGTTTTGCTAAAATGTGATCAATTAAATTCATCTCTTCTGCTTTTTCATTTGTTATTCTTTTATCAGAAAATTCTTCATCATATAAACAATTTAATCTATTTAATATATAATCATCTGATAAATCTTTATTAAACCAACTGGCATCTTCTACCTCATTTTCCCACATATCATGAGATGTTTTTGTTCCATATTCTACTGATGCACCTGTATCACTACAATAATGTAGTTCAGCACAATAACCATTATGAACAACACGAGCAACGGTATAAGATACGCCTTCCATTATTTCTTTTGGTGAGATCACCATTTCTTCGTATGATTCAAAATAATATCTTAATTCATACATTTTTTCCTCCGAATAAAAATGTTTTATTGATTCTGAAGGTACACGCTCTAATTGATCTAAAGTCATATATTTTTCTTTATATACAAGCGAAGTTAATGTTCTGGCTAACTTAAAGGTATCAATAAAATTATCTGAACTTTCTTTACATACATTTATTAATCTTGTTATCTCTTCTTTTGATATATCTTTATCAACGCTATTTATTCCTAAATAATATATAAAATCATAAATCCTAAAATCGTCTATTTCTTCAATAGAATCAGCTAAACTTTCATAAATATCTAAAATATTATTCATATTCTATCTCCATTTCTTCTATTAATTCTTTTTCTTTAATATTCTTTTGTTCTTGTTCCAAAAGCATATTTTCCAGTTCATCATAATTAATGTGATTTTCCAAATTAGAGATATACTCTAAAACTTTTTCTCTATTTTCTAAATCCAGCAAATTGAAATCATTAATTAGTTCTTTTGATGTTATTTCATAATCAGGATAAGAAATATAATCATCTATTTCAGATGAATATTTTTCGCAGAAAAGGATAATCTTATCTTTTTGTACTTTTATACCTCCTAAATGTATATCAGTCATATCTATATTTCTATAATCCCAATCACCACATAATTCTGTAAATTTTTTGCATTTATTATTTAAATACTTTCTTAGTTCTAAATTCTCGTATGATGTTAAAATATTAAAGTTTGGTTTGTAAATACCCTCATTAAACTTCTGTTCAAACTCATCTAAGTTTATAGAATAAAATTGTTCTCCTATTGCTCTTTGAAAATCATAAATATCTAAACAATTATTATTTATTCCTAAAACTAATCCTACACATTTAACATCTGTATTAATATTTTTTCCAACAGATACTTGTTGTTTAGATTCAAACATATTTATTTTTTTACCTACAAAATTATTTAAATTCAGTTCTTTTTGTTTTATTACATTATTAATAAACCTTTGAAATCTATCCTTAAATATACTCTTATAAGTAAAATTTGCAAAAGCATATTCGTATCTATTATATACTTGTTTACCTTTTCCAAAATATAGTTGATAATGATAATTTACACCACTAGGAATTTTAACAATTTTCCAATTTTCTTCATCCATTATTTTTTTAAATTTGTCTATATTTTTCATTCTTCCAAATTCTTTTAAAACATCAACTGTTATTAATTCGGATTCAGGAATTTCAATTGTTGATTTTGGTTTTCTTAATGTTTCTAATACTTCCAGTCCTAACTTATTAACAAAAAAATGCTCAATACCTTTATTATAAACTGTTATATTAGTAGGTTTTGCTTTAACTCTTTTTAGACTGCCAGAAGACATAGAATTAACATCAAGATCTAAATCTTCGTATGATTGATTACAATCTAACTTAATTGCTTTTTCAGTTAATGGATTATAATCATAATAATATACAGTCATTGAACAATCATATTTATTCCAATAATCTTTTAATTGTTCCCATTGTTTCCTTTCATCATTATTTAAATCAATTCTTAACCAATGTGTGTAGATATAATGTCTACTATGAATACTACGCATACTCCATCTCCATTTCTTCATTAGATATTTCTTTAGAAAAATCTTTATCTTTTGATAAACTTTTATCTTCTAAATATGAAACTATTTTATTAGCATCTGATATTGCTGCAAATAATTCTTGTGGTTTATCTTTGATAATCTCTAACCAACCTCTTACATACGCTTTATGATTAGTCAGATGCCTTTCATCATATTCTAAACCTAATTTTTGCATAAGAAAAGAAGAACTAATTTCTGCTCTTAGTTCTTCCTTAGCATACGATTCAGTTCTGTATTCACCAGACATATCTCTATTTAATCTAGTATTATGACCTGTTGCATGAGCTATTTCATGTAATTGTGTTGAATAATAAGCATAAGTATTTTTAAAAGTATTAGAAGGTGGTATAACTACTTCATCACCTATAACATCATAATATGCTTCTTGACCTTTTTCTTGATATTTAACATCAATATTGTTTATGATATTACTAATGTAATCATTACTAATTATTTTGTCTTTATTAACATCATTATTCTTTTCAATACCTTCTATAAGGTCAGCATTAAATACTGTGTAGTTATACCTTCTCATTGAAAACTCAGGTTCTTTTTCTGGGAATTCTTTAATAATTTTTCTGTATTCTTCAAAGGTATAAAGTTTATTATCTTTTTTATTTTTCATTCCTACATATTCAATAGAAACACCTTGTCCTTTAGCATCTTTCAATTTCCATTTATTCTTTGAAACTTGCATATAAGTACACCATCTATTATCTTTATATCCTCTTTGAATTGCTACATAAGATAAAATCAAATTATTAACACCCTTATATTTTTTTCCTGTAATACCATTCTCTGGGATATTTGTTTGCCACATCTTTTCCCAGGGAATTCTACCTTCTTCCAAACTTTTAATATACATTTTTACTAATTCATCACGAGCTTTAAAATAACTGCTCATTATTATTGTTGCTCCTTAATTTTTAAATCTAATTCTTGTTGTCTTTGATAAATTTTTTCTTGTTCTTTTCTAAAATCATATAAAACTTTTAATTGTTTATCATAATCAGAAACCACTTGGTTAATTGCAGAAATTTTTTCTAACTCTTTACTTTTTAGTTGTTCTAATCTCTCTATTTTTTTCTCTAATGTTTTATTATTCATATATTTTCCTTTCTATTCTTGTTTACACTAGTAAACGTTTAATATAAAAAATTATCTTTCTAAATCAAAATCATCATTATCTAATTCTTTATCTTCTTTTGATATTTCATTTTGATATATTACTTTTTTGCCATAAGTAATGGATGTAATATTAGCAAATTTGAAATCATCTTCTTGATAACCTCTTTCATCTTTTATATTATTTTCTTTTAAGAAATCTCTTACTTTTTCATAACTAGAACTATATTCATAACCTTTATAATCTGCATTTTTTAATTCAGATAATAATCTATTAAAATCATATTTAAATGTTATTTCATTGTTATTATAATTAATAGTTATAGTTATATTTTTTGCATCTAAGTCTTTGATGCTCTCTAGTATTTTTTTATTAGTATAAATATAATCAAATTCATTATCCTTGTTTTCTTTGATCTTATCTAAATACTCAAGTTGATATTCATATACTAATAAATCTTTTCCTAATTCTTCTTTATTTTCATTTATGAACTTAACTGCATAGTCTTCAACTAATTTTTTAGGATTATCTAAATAATCTATTATTATATTTTTATTATTATATTCTTCACTATATCTAATTTTATATGCACTACCTGCACTTGCCATTTTTACAATAGGAACAATATCTTCAATAAAATTACTTTCAATTTCTTTAGTTGCTCCAGCTTTTCTCCAACTATCTAGTTCTTTATATTTTTCTTGACCTAATTCTCTATATTCTTCAGCATTTTTAATAACATAATCTGAAATATATTCATCAATTTCTTTGCATAAATTTGTAATAACATTTTCAAAATTATTTTGAAATATAGAATTATCATTTGGAACAATATCACTTATTTGATAACTGCTATTATATAAAACATTCTCTATAATATCATAATATCCAACTATTTCATAATCATCTTGTCTTAAGCCTTTTAATTCTTGTTTAGAATATAAAATAATGAATCTATCATTATATTTTTCTTTATGAACTTTTATATTTCTATATTTTGTTTCAAAACTTTGATCATTACTATCATTATCTTTTATAAACTCAACAAAACTATTTTTCATATCATTCCCTTTCTAATTCTTCTTCATATTCTCTATTTGCAACATCAGATGTTATTTCATACTCTTCTATATAATCACTAACATATACTTGAACACATCTAGTTATATCACGAGCTGAATCACACACATATTTACCTTCTTTATAACCTTGAGAATTAATAGATAATATACCATCTTGTGCATCATATTTTATAGAAATTTCTATATCTTTATCTAAATTTTTACTATATAAATTATCAAAAGAGTTTTCTACAAAATCAGAACTATCTAAAACTATTTCTTCATTATCATATCTTTCTTCAACTTTATTAATAGCTTCATTTATATCCTTTGCCTCTACTCCTGTAATAACTCTTCTTAAAACTTCTTCTATTTCAATATCGTATTTATTCATAATTCACCCCTAATAATCATATTCCAGATCCATATCTTCTTCTTGCTCGTAAGAATAAGATTCTGGTTGTTGTGATTGTTGGGGTTGATTATTTATTGTATCTTCTTTAATGCGATTTAATTCCCTTGTTTCTTGGTTTTCTAAAAAGTTAGAAATTTCCATAGCTTCAGCTTGAATATTAGGATCAGTTATTGCTCTATGATATTCATTAGATATATCTTGATTAAAGAAACGGAATTCTTTTTTCTCTGTTCTTTGTTTTTCTTGAATATAATCATAAGTATAGTTAATTGCTATTTGTTCTGGTATTCTTAAATCTTTTGGATTTAAATTATTATCAATACAGATTAATGCTTCATAAAATAATTTTTCATTATCCTTTTTTAACGAATTTAATTGACTATACATAATTGAAAGAAATTGTCTATTAACTGATTGAGTTATTGCTCTTTCTACTTCTTGACCTAACTCTTTTTCAAAGTGTGCTGCTGGTATTCTAGTTGGTTGTTGAGTATCTGGATTAATATACTTAAATGCCATATCTGACATTGTTTTTGACATCTCTTTTGGTTTTTGTTGAATAAAATCATCATATATATTTCTCATTTTTTTCTCCTTTTCTTTTTCTTATTTTTATCATTTACTACTAATTTTTCTATCCTAAATAAAACACAATCTTCTTCTGGACAACAAGTGTGAGAACCACATTCTCTACAAAAATTTGTTATTTCTTTTAATATTTTTGTGTTCAGCATCACCTATCCATTTCAATATATGAACTATTTTTTATAGAAGATAAATAATTATTAACTTTTAACTGAGCATTTTTATAATCTTCCATTTCTATTAATTCTAATAAGCCTTCTGCTTTTTCACCTTCTAAAAACATGTATGGTTCTGTAAAATTAATTGAATCTTTAAACATGTTTATTATTTCATTTTTTACTTCTTGTGTATCAAATTTTTCCTTACTACTTTCTAATATTCCTCCATCTAAGCTATGACCTTTTGAATTGTAAAAAGTATAATCCACAGTATAACCTCTATTAAAAATATGAAGAATATTATTTTCTTGACTAATAATTAATGTGTTCATATATACTTTCCTTTCTTTACATTATATTTTTATGAATACGAAATACTACACGAGGTTCTTCATTTGATTTTGCTTCACAACATTCACATCCGACAACACATTCTTCATCATCAAATTCTTCATCAAAATCATCATCAAATTCTTCCTCATCTGGTTCTAATACATTTATAAAATCATAAATTGTATTTAATGCGTCTGGAGTAAAATATTCGTCATCAAACGGAACATATCCTGTTATCATTAATAATTTAATGACATCTATATTTAAAACTTCGCACAATTTAACTAATGTTAATAAACTAAAATTTTCTCTATTGCCGTTTTCTATACGTGCTAATTCAGTATGACTAATTCCAACTTCACCTGCTATTCTTCTCAAACTATCTCCAAAGAACGTTCTCTTTGCTTTTAAAATATCTGCTAATAATAAATAATTATTTTTCATTTTTTCTCCTTTTCGTTTTTATTTAGTTTATACTAGTAAACACTTAATGTAAAAAAAATTACTTTTCTATATCCATTTCTTCATTAGATATTTCTTTAGTAATTTCGTTTGGTTTATTAAATAATTTATTCACATCTGGATATATATGAAAATCATATTCCATATTTGAAATTATGATTGATTCCATAAAATTTTCTAAATCTTCTGGAGTATCAATATCCAGTTCATAATCCATAAAAATCTTTTTGTTTTCTTCAAATAGTTCTTTTATATATTCTTTATTCATTTATATAATTCTCTTTTCTATACTAATTTGTTTCTAACTTCATACCCAAATAGATTCCATTTTCGTCTTGTATTGGACTACAAATACCAGTTCTATTTGTTTTCTTTAATTCTGCTGCACAAATCTCTGATACATTTAACATTGTATAACCATCTTTGAATAAAAAGTATTTAACAATCTTTTCAGTAGATGGATTGTTTGGTGTTTCTTCTTTTGGTGGTGTTTCAGGTTTTTGTGCTGGTGTGTTATTAGATGTATTATTGTTGTTTGATGGTTTTGATTCTTCTTTTTTCGGAGTTTCTACTTTATTAGAAGATGTATTTTCCTTTGGTGGCTGTACTGGTTCTTCTTTCTTTTTGACATTAACTATAATAACTTCTTGAGAAGTATTACCAGAAGAATCAGAAACGGTATATATTATTTTTTGTTCACCAATTTTTGAAGTATCTACTTCTTCATAAATAATATTTTCTAAAAGATTTCCATCTTTATCATCTATAACACTTTCAACATATTTTAGATAATCCACATCACCTCCTTCTATAATTTCTATATTATTTGTACTCAATTTTATTTCAGGTGCTATTTCATCTTTTACCTCTGGAATATTAGTAATTTCCTTTGGATTCTCATCTTTTTTAGATGAAGTATTACTGATAGATAAAAATATAAATATAGAGATAATGATTATTAATAATAAAGAAATAATAATTATATTTCTTTTTCTCTTATACTTACGATACATAATTAATAATTGTTCATCAGTCATATTTCATCACCTCACTTATAAATTAATTCTTAAATTTTGGTTTTTCACGAATAATTACTAATAGTCTTGCTTTAATAACATTGTATGCTGAATCACTTACTTCATAATCAATATAAAATTCTCCAGTTTTTGATGTATCTATTTTTGTATATTTAACTTGATCTGTTAAATCTCCTTCTAAATTATCAGTAGCTTCTTTTATAAATGATTTGTAATTTAATTCATCACCTTGATACATTATTAATTTATCTTGTTTCAAAATTAAAACAGGACTGATTAAATCCTGTTTTAACATAGCTTCTTTTTTTTCTTTCTCTGCTTTTTCTTCCTTAGCAATTTCTATATTTCTTTTTATATCTTTATAATTAAACATTACTGATGTAAAACTACAAACAAATAATGTAATTATAAGTAATATCCATAATTTCTTTTTTTTCATAATTTCTCCTTTTTAATCTAAATATATAAATCCTATAATGGTATATCCATTATTTTTATTTATTCTTCTATACTCATCAAATGAACTATAAGTTTTAGTTCTTACTAATTCGTTAGCGTGTTCATTAGCGTATTCTACTTGACTACACGTATCATCATTTCTACACGCATTACCTACATTTCCTTCTGATATAGTAATTGTTTCACCATCATACTCCTCTACAAAAGCAACATGACCAAACCTATCAGATGATAATACTACAACAGAATTATAAGATGGTTGAGAACCTGTTTCATAACCCATAGTTATTGCAGAATTAATCCAAGTTTGAGCATTACCTGTTGGCATTTTTTTTCCAGATACTTGTAATGCACGACCAAAACTAAACCAAGTACATTGACCTTTAAATCCAGATGTCGTTAAAGTGTTTTTTGAATTAAAATGTTCAGTATTTAAATTTAACGGAACATCCGTCTTTCCATAAGTAGGCGTTCTTGTTTTAAAATCAGTACCTAAGAACTCAGCAAAAAAATCAGATTGATATAACATTTCAATCATATCCAACTGTTCATTAGAAAAATAAGTATCAGTTCCTTCTGATACTTTTTTTGTTTTATTAAAATTTGCTATATATGAATAATTGTCCTTGCACCAATCCATATAATCTTCATACATGCTATTGGTGATAACTAATACTTTAATGGTTGATTCTACTGTATTACCTGCTTCGTCAGTTTCCTCCACTATTTGTTCTAATACTTCATGTTTTTCTAATAAACCTTCTGATTTAAATTTTTGTATTAAGTCTTTTTCTGTTTGATCAAATTCTAATTCTGCTCCTGTTCCTTGCATTATAGATAATGGTATTCTCCAATCAATACGACCATAACTACCATCAACTGCAAATACTATACCACCTGGATTTTCTTCTAAAAAATCATCTACTTTTTTATCATACTCTTCCTGAATACTATCAAGATATTCTTTATATGAATTTAAAGATGTTTCAGACATAGTAGAACCAAATATAGAACATACAGAAATTATTATAATCAGAATAAGAGCAAGAGGAATAATAAATTCAGCTGTTGCTGCTAATAGAGATATTAACATCTTTATTAACTTCATAACTACCGTTTTAGCAACTTGTAATAATTTTTTTCCAAGAGTTTGACTAATTTTTTTTCCTGCTTTACTAGCAGCTTTCTTTGTACTCTTTCTTAATTTATCAGATGCTTTAGTTTTAATTTTGCGAGTAATTTTTTCATTAATATAATCTATACCACTACCATCTTCGCTCATTGCTTTATTTAATTCTCTTGAAGTTCTTACAATCGTTCTACCTGCTTTAGATACCTTTTCGCCACTCTTGCTTACAGCAGTTGCAACTTTTGATACTTTACCTTGATTATCATTAAACTTAAAAACCTTTTGATTTGTTTTTTCTACTACTGTTTTTAATTTACTTTTCTTAGGAGTGTCCTTGTCCGACTTCACTCCTTCAATATTAGATTCTTTATTATCTAAATTATTAGAATCTGTATCATTAGCATTAGTTTTCAACTTGCTAGTAGAGTTATTCTCCTCCTGAGTTGTTGCATCTTGCTTATTTTCATTTTCTAATGCGTTTTCAGAGGTTTTTAATCGTGATTCAACTTCTTTATCATTGTTATTTAATTCTATCTCTATGGAGTTATTTTCAATGAAATCCGAGGTCTTTTTTGCAATCTTATCAATTGTTTCAAATGTATGACTAGATGCTTCTGATGATAATGTTGATAATCTATCAATGGACTTTTTAACATCTCTTTCAGTATTGTCTTTCATATTATCTTGCCTGTACTTGACTGTCAGTATTATTAACTTGATAGATTAAATAATCCTTAGGTACTTTATTAGTAAAAGGTATAACATCAGAACCGAATACTACTAACCCTTGCCCTGTTGGTGCATCTCCTTGAACATACATTGATTCTTCATCACTAATATTAAAAATATTACAAATAGATGGTAAATCTAAAGGTTTTTGTTTTAAAATTAATGCAAACTCTGAATTGGATAAAATATCTTTACCAGATTCTGATCTTAATAAGTGAGATATTTGTTGTGAAATTACCGTATTTAACGCATTTAAT
The DNA here is from genome assembly GCA_900547995.1 of uncultured Mycoplasmatota bacterium. Lineage (GTDB taxonomy): Bacteria > Bacillota_I > Bacilli_A > RF39 > UBA660 > UMGS1045. The sequence continues at coordinate 3,610 of URIY01000014.1, read as the reverse complement.
TTTCTTCCAGTTTTATAGAAATTAGCAACATATTGAGCAGAATATGGATTCGCAAGTAGAATATGAAATTCATCTATAAAAATCCATGTATATTTACCTAACTCTTTATTCTTTGCTAGTCTATTCTGGATATGGTCTAATACAACTAAATACCCTGTTGTCTGTAATGATGCAGATAATTGACTAATATCAAATGATACTAATCTATTTTGAATATCTATATTGGTCTTCTTAGAAAACAAATCCATAGAACCTTTAACATATCTTTCTATAATTAATGCTAAATCCTTTGCTTCTTCTTCTGGTTGTTTTAAAAGCATATTATAAAAATCAGGTAATGTAGGTAATAAACTATCATCAGTAAAATTACTTTTTTCATAGTCTTCAAAAATGATTTTAGTACAACGATCTATAATAGTTTTTTGCCCTCCAGATAAAGCATTAGCACCTACTATACTTTCTAAGAAAGCAATAATATATTCTACTTTGCTTTTTACTGGTTCGCTTTTACCATTTTCAGTATAACCATAATTCAATGATAAGTCAAACGGATTTATATGAGTATTTGAATTAGTTGATATAAATATCTTTTGTCCTCCAAACACTTTTAATAATTCACCATATTCATTTTGTGGTTCTATGATGCAAATATCATCTTCTGGATAACGTATTAATATTTGTTCTATAATAGTTTTAACATTAAACGATTTACCAGCACCAGATGTCGCTAATACGCATCCATTACCATTAATTAGTTTTTTTCTATCACAAAATATAGCATTTTTACTAACAAGATTAACTCCATAAAATAGTGATTTATCATGATTAAAATCTTTACTATTAAACGGTACATTTACTGCTGTTGCTTCACTAGTTAAAGTTCTTTGAAACTGCAAACTATTATGACCTAAAGGAAGAATATTTTGCACCCCCTCTAATTGTTGCCATAATACTGGTTTCATTTCTATTAACATTTCTGCTGCAACTTCCTGAACTCTAACTGTTTGGTCTTCTAACTCTTCAAAGCTATTAGCAGTTATACATACTAAAAAATTGTTTTGAAATATCTTTTGATTATTCTTTTGTAAATCATATTGTAATTGTTCTGCATTAGATATTTTGGTTTCCAATTTTTTATCCTTAACATATTCATAATCCAAATTACTTTTCCCAGCTCTTTTTATCTTTTCAAGACGTTCAGTTTCCATTGCTGATAAACTTTTATCCACAACTTTAATCATCTTAGCAGAATTAGTAGGATTAATATTTAATGTGGTAATTATATTAATGTCTTCCATTGTAGTAATCCTGTTATAAAATCTAGGAGTTAAACTTTTAGGTAATTTAGATACATACAAAACTCTAAGAAACTTCTTATCATCTATTTCAATAAGATCAGATTCACGCATCATAATTTTTTTTGGAGCAATTACATCAAATATAGTTAAATTATTTTCTTTAGCATACTCTATTATATTGTCAATATTTTTATCTTCTACTGATTGTATATTAAAAAAATTATATATAAATTTTAATCTTTCTTTAACTGGTATTAAATTAACTTTTGATTTTAATTCCTTAAACTTCTGTTCAGTCTTTAAAAAGATATTTAAAAATAATGCGTTTGCTTCTATAAAGTTTTTTGCTTTTAAAGATATTACTATAAATCTTTTAGTTTGTAATGTATCTTCATTTGTACCAAGTGAATTAGTTATAAGTGTATTTAATTCATCAGCAATTTGAATTTGCCGTTCATCCTTCAAATGTTCTTTTTCAAATATAAATCTTTCTTTATATTTTTCTGTTTTAATAGGAGTACCTGCATTGATAACCTGTATATGAGTATCTTCTCTAAAAGAATGTAAATACTCTAACCATTTAAAGAAAATATTTTCTGCTTCCTCATCATTAGCTTTAGCAAATGATACATCAGAATATTCAATACAAATAGAATAAGTATCATCATCAATTCTAAATATGCCTGTTCTTTCATCTACTTCCTTAAACATATAAGAAATTATTTCTTGATTAGTTTTAGGAATAAATGTTATAGGTAAAATATTACTTTTCTTTTTCTTCGTATGATTCTTTTTCAAAACCTTCTTTGCTTTTTTCATTTATCACACTATTATCCTTTCCAACAACTTGTTTAGCGAGTTTTAATAGCACTTGTGCTTCTTCCTGACTTAACGAAAAATTGCTGGTAGTATTCTCTAACGTATTAATACCAAATTTCTTCTTAGCACGTGCTAGTTCTCTTTGTTTACTACGTTCCTTCTTCAATTCCTTCAATCTTAATTTTTCTTGTTTTTTATTTTTTTTAATTTCCTTCTTATCCACTTTTGTATGTGGTTTTTTAGTTTTCTTTTTCTTATTTTTTTCTTCTAATAACTCTGCTTCCGTTTTATATAAAACAGGTTTTGCAAAATTAATATAATTACGTTTCCAGTAAAATATTATACGTTCAGCGTTTAATCCTTGAATAGGTATGAATCCAAAAAAGCCAATTGGTATGGCTACAATAATAACTATCCATCCAGTAAGATCACTACCTATTTTTGGTGTTAAAAATAAATATAATGGTACAGTAGTTATAATAATAAGAATTCCAAATAACCATTGTCTTAAAGTGAAGTTATAAAATTTTTCTTTATAATCCTTTATTTCATCATGTATTCTAGGTTCTATCCTATCCATTATGCACCTACCCACCTTTCTGCCATTGTACTAGTCATAGAAATCATTGCCATTAAAAATCCATTTAAAAACATTATTGCTACCATAGAACTGATTGAACCTGCATCAGTTAATGTAGATAATGCAAGTGAATATATTGCCGTTGATACCACTATCATTGACGCTTCAATCCCAAGAGCAATAGTAGACATTATGAATCTTTTGCAAACACTTTGTCCATCTTCCCAAGTACCTATTGCAATAGGTATAGGAGAAAATGCAAAACTTAAAATTAATTTTCCTATACGCAAGAAAACTTGAACTAATACTCCAATTAAAGTACCCATAAATGGTATATAAAGAATTAATATAATAATTCCCATAAATCCTCTTTCAACAATATTACCTGCATTTCTAACTAAATCTCCCATTTGAACAGCAAGATCTGGTATAGATGATGAAGATGCTAATGAACCTGTGACTTGAGTAAGAATGTTATTTGAGATGCTCATTATAGATGAAAGCAATTCAAATGAATTTTCTATTAACATTTTAAAGATGAGAAAACGGATGAAAGTAAATACCATCCGTTCCCAACTAAACCTTTCATAATCCATAACTTTTTTAGTCACATCTAATAAAAAGAATAATGTTAATAAACTTAATCCTATTGGTACAATAATTGAATGGATATTAGATGCTAATGACCATATAGTGGTTTTTGTGACTGAATTCCAATTACATAAATTACGAATTGTTCCAACAAAATCACTAATGTCAATTTTAAAACCTAATATTTTAAAGGATATTTGAAAAATCTTTTCAATTAATCCTGCCATCTATTAGCCCTCCTCTTATAATCCAAATAAACCTTTTGACTGACTAATTGCTATAACCATAAAACCTGCCATCATAGTCATCAATCCTCTACTTT